>CAKZPX010000031.1 GCA_937139435.1 uncultured bacterium | reverse complement strand
GACATCAATTCCCAGCGTTCGTACACAACGATCAATCAGGTTAATAAGCTTATCCTTAGAGAAAATTTCGTTAACAAATCTTAATTCTGCTGGTAGCACTTCATTAAACAGCACCCGCCCAACGGTAGTAACAAACTCCTTTCCCTGATAGCGGAATAAAATCCACTCGTGCAATCGCAATTCCCCTAAATCGTAGCCAGAACGAACGACCGAAAAATCATCAAAAACCACCAGTCTTTCTTTTTTCCCTGGCTCATCACCGCGCGTCTTGGTGATATAGTAAATTCCGGCCACAATATCCTGAGACGGCACCATTAAAGGTTTCCCGTGGGCCGGGGACAGAATATTATGGGACGAAAGCATCAAAACCGCTGCCTCCAGAACACCTTCCGGAGTTACCGGTACATGCACCGACATCGTGTCACCATCAAAATCGGCATTAAACGGCGGGCAGACAAGAGGATGAATGCCAATCGCCCGGTGCTCGGAAAGAACCGGGTAAAATGACTCAATTGAAACCCGGTGCAGGGTCGGTGCCCGGTTTAACAACACGGGATGTTCCCGGGTCACCTCCTCCAGTACCTCCCATACCTCCGGTGTTTCCTTTCGGTACATACTCTTTGCCCCGCGCTCACTTTCTGCCATCCGCCGCTCTTCCAGCCGGCGCAGAATCATTGGCTTAAAAAGTTCCAGCGCCATCTCCTTGGGCAAACTGCACTGGTGCAACTTAAGAGTTGGGTCAACAACAATTACCGAGCGTCCCGAATAATCCACCCGCTTCCCCAGCAGGTTACGCCGAAAACGCCCCTGTTTTCCCCGCAGCGCCTCACAAAGTGATTTCAGGGCGCGATTACCTCTGCCGCGCACCGGTCGTGCCCTGGTCTCGTTAGAGAATAATGCATCAACCGCATCCTGTAACATCCGCTTCTCATTCTTCAGGATGATCTCCGGCGTTCTTATTGACATCAGATGCCGCAACCGATTGTTACGGACAATCACGCGTTTGTAAAGGTCATTCAAATCCGAGGTGGCGTAGCGTCCGCCCTCCAGCGGTACCAGTGGACGCAGGTCCGGCGGGATTACCGGCAAAACCTCCAGTATCATCCACTCCGGCTTCGCACCGGATATCCGGAACGCCTCCACTACCCGTAACCGACGCAGGAGGTTAAAACGTCGCGAGCTCTCGTGCCTGATTCTTGTTCGCAACTCTGCCGCCAGGTCATCAAGCTCTATCCGTGTCAGAAGCGTTTTTAGTGCCTGGGCCCCGGTATCCGCCTCAAACCCCTCGTATCTACCAACCGCATTCCGAAAATCCTCTTCCGGAAGCAGCTCCCCCTTCTTGTAGGGCGAATTACCCGGCTCAATTACCAAATAAATCTCATAATTCAAAATCGTCTCCACCTCATTAATGGAGAGGTCGAGCATCAAACCAATCTTGGAAGGAGGAACCTGGTAAAAAAGCGTATGGGCAACCGGCACAACCAGCTCAATATGCCCCATCCGCTCCCGGCGCACCGCCGAACTCGTCACCTCCACCCCGCACCGGTCGCACACAATACCCTTGTAGCGTACCTTCTTATACTTACCACAGTTACACTCGTAATCCTTTACCGGACCAAAAATACGCTCACAAAAGAGCCCATCGCGCTCCGGCTTCTGCGTCCGATAATTTATTGTCTCCGGTTTCAGAACCTCGCCCGACGACCACTTTCGAATTGTCTCCGGCGAGGCGATCTTTAACCGCAACGAATCAAAATCAAAAATAAAATCGCGTATCCCGTTCATTAGCCCCCCACCTCCTTCTGCTCTTCTACACTTCGACTCTTATCTATTTCGGCGCTTTTCTTCTGCTGCTCCAGAACCACCTCCAGCCCCAACCCCTGCAACTCTTTCATCAACACCATAAATGAAGCCGGTGCCTTCGGACGGGGTGGATTCTTGCCCCGTGCCAGCGCCTCGTAAAGTGCACTTCTGCCTTCAACATCATCCGACTTGATCGTCAGCATCTCCTGCAAGGCATGGGCAGCACCATAAGCCTCTAACGCCCACACCTCCATCTCACCAAACCGCTGACCGCCAAACTGCGCCTTTCCGCCCAGTGGCTGCTGGGTAATAAGCGAATAGCGACCGGTAGAACGGGCGTGAATCTTATCATCAACCATATGAATCAATTTCATCATATACATTATTCCCACTGTCACCTTGCCCTCAAACTGCTCGCCGGTCCTGCCATCATAAAGCACCATCTTACCATCTGCCGGCAACCCCGCCTTCTTCAACTCCTCCTTAATCTCATCAGGTGTTGCGCTCTCAAACACCGGGCATACCGCCTGATAA
>CAKZPX010000030.1 GCA_937139435.1 uncultured bacterium | reverse complement strand
GCTCTTTCCAGACGCTGCCGGGGAAATAGATGCGGGGGCACCCGCAGGTTCATAAGCCCAAGGGGGTATAATGAGTTTAAAATGTAGGTTGTTAGGTTGCTTACTGTTCATGACTATTGGAATTTTTATTTTTCAATGCGGCAGGACACCGCTACCGACATGGCCATGGTGGACACGAGAGGATACAGTTGCTGTGGAGCGAGCGCTTCTGCCATGGCGTGATTTTCTAACTCCAGTTAAAGCATTAACCGATACTTATCGGGTTAACCTCTCGGTGAGACTCACATACCAGGATAGCAGTTCCAGAACCGGGGATACTCTTTATAAAATTGCTCACATAATTAGTGCCTGGGTTGAACCCAACGATAGCATTCATATTAACATTTATCAATTTGGTGTTACGGTTGATACATTGGTAATGGAAGACACATTCTGTCAGGTGATCTATCGGGATTCAATGAGTGTCTGCAGGTTGCACATTGAGTATGATAGTTTATGGGTTGTCGGATTCCGTCCGGATACGCTAATAGACACCACGAAAACTCCGCCCGAGACGACAATTGTCCAGAAGGTAAGTTATGTTGAGATGCGGGGTTTTGCTGATATCCAGCAGACCACCAAGACTTATGACTGGGCAACAAATCGTTGGCTGTTTCTGCTCCGTGAGAACTCACTCGATACATTTTTTACTATCTGGCAAAAATAAGCGGTGGTTATGCGAAGATCCCGAATGCCGAGGAGGCGCCCAGAATAACGAGGGTGATTTTAAGCAAGCCGGGACGGGTGGACACAATTTTCTCATCGCCCCTTCGAGACGGTCGGGGATTGACTAATCTTCGCTGGCTTGATTCTCTTTATCAGGTACGTGCGGAAGAGGAGATAACCGTAAGAGTTATTACCAGTACACCCCAGGATACAATTGCCGACAAAAACCGTTTCTTTTTGACCGTCGCCGGTAATAAGACGGATATAACCCAGACAGCATTGCAGGGTGAGGGTGTAGTCCGTTTTACCGCTTCTGATACCGGCTACCAGCACATATATGTTGAGGCAATTCCTTATCTCAATTTGCTTTATCCGTTATCGTCATACACCGGAACACTCTGGGCAATTCCGGTGAAAGTAGTTCTCGAATAAGTGGGATTTGATTTTCTTCAGAGTCCTTATGTTAAAAATCCCGATGGTTCAATTGATGGCTTTGACGGTATTGACAACAACAATAACGGCTTGATTGATGAACCAGCAGAAGGAAAACAGGTGGGGATGAGCTCTTTTAAGATCTTCATTCTCGCCAATGACCCGAAAAACGACTTTGAACAGTATCTTGCTCTTGCTGGCTATGACTGGAAGGACCCGACGTATCCCTATGTTCCCTATGATTCTAACGATGCTGCACCAGAAGATAAAAGATTTCTCCAGGCTACCGGTCCGGTTACCCTGGCACCGGATGAGGTGACAACAGTAACAGTGGCGGTAATTGCTGCCCGTTCGGATAGAAGGGGACCGCCTTCCAGTTGGCCCTATTATCTGGCGGTTGCTTCGCGCGCTGCCCAGCAGGCCTACGATAACAACTGGATAATGCCTGAGCCACCACCCGGTCCGAATTTAACGGCTATTCCTGGTGATGGTCGAGTAACGCTAATCTGGGATGATCTACCGGAATCGGCAAAGGACAGGTTTTTCCCGCTTGCCCCGGCGTTGCAGAATCCCTATTATGTAGAACAGGATTTTCAGGGTTACAAGGTTTATCTGAGTAGAACCGGACGTCCCGGAGAGTGGCAGTTACTGGCACAATTTGACAGAAAGGACGGGATAAGTTACGAAGATACCACGGTGGTAGAATCCTTGCGCACGCGGGCAACAGATGTCGGTCTGGTGTATTGCTATGTCGATTCCAGCGATTTGCGGTTAGGTTTTCCTTATTATTATGCGGTTACCGCTTTTGATATCAATTGTCTTGGTGGAGATCCCACTCAGACACCACCGGTCCCTCCGGATACACTTTCGCTGGAATCCGGTATTGTTGGTGTTAAAGCGGTGCCCAGAACCGTTCCATCCGGTTACCATCCACCAGGGTGTGATTGGCTACAGGTTAACGGCAATCGTCGGTTGAAGGTTGATGTGCAGCCGTTTCCTATAACACCTCATGCGGTAAAGGCGGATACTTTCTTTTTTGAATTCCTGCCGCTA
>CAKZPX010000029.1 GCA_937139435.1 uncultured bacterium | reverse complement strand
TCCTTTCCGGGTATTCCTGAGGGATGTGGCGCCTTGCCTTTGCCAGGGCGTGGTAGGTGTCAGGTTTCAGGCGCCGGATGATGTAGTAGCCCTGCCGGTCGGTACGGACGCGGTGTCTCTCACCCTCGCCCCGGATAATCACCACGGCACCGGCAATGGGTTCACCGGTGATGCGGTCGGTTACCAGTCCGCTGATGCCACCCCGATGTCGGGGCAGAGGACGGAGACGCAGGTTAACATCATGGGTGATTTCGCCTTCCCGGACAACAACCGGTGATGGTGTGTGTGCCGGGGTATAACCGGGTGCCCGGGCGATAACACGATAACTGCCTGGTTCCAGGTCGCGAATCAGATACACACCCTGTTCATTTGTCTGCGCCCTGCCAGCAACAGTGCTTTCCGAACAGGCGGTGACGAGCGCATTGGCGATCGGCTGTCCGGTGATGAGGTCAGTGATCTGACCTGCGATGCCACCGGTGCCGGCAATGGTGATGCCGGTAACGATGGTTAACAGTGCGAGCAGTTTCTTCATTTTTTCCTCCTGTTTTAATTCTTTTCGCCATAACCTGCATTCTGATCAGGCAAATATGATGCCAATCTGCTAACTATTAAATTTTCCTGCGGTTAGTTAATCTGGTTTTGTTACGTGGTTGTACCGGATTGGGCAGAACTGGCTTTTATTGTTCACTCGGGCAGTTTCTCGTAAAGTTCCACGCTGCCCACACCAAAAGGAAAAAATGCGACCTTTTGCCATGAACCATCAGGCAGGAACCGGGCAAGGAGGAGCGCATCAATCACACCGAGGCTGGTGCCAATCTGGCGCAGGGCGTTAAGTGCCGGTTGCCAGTTCCTTTCCTCGGATATACGGCAGACAATCAAGCGCGATTCGTCCGGGCTGGTATCCGCAGTAGATAAGATCTGTAACGGTTGGGCACCAAGGATGGTCCGTCTCAGCTGGCTCAGTTCCTGTTTGCCCTGGATGATTTCTCCTGACAGCAGTTCACCACTGCGCTGCCAGTTATCACAGGTGATGGCAACAGGCTGGAGTTGGCGCTTGAGGGTGCTGATGGAATTGACCGCAGCAACCAGGTCACCGGGTTCTCCTGCTATCCAGGCAGGGATGAGCGGGATATAGGGTTCAGGTGGAATGCTTTCCGGGGCAAATTGTTCACAAACCGCAAGGATTTCCCTTTCCCGGTCCAGTTTGGGAAGGGAGATGATGCTCAAACGCACCCCGCTCATTGTGGAGCAATTATACTCAAAATTGTAACTGTTTGCAATATAATAATATGTAGAGAATTATTCGCCGATGCGCAGTGTGTTAATTGTCTCTTCAGAAAGGGGTCGGGCATCCAGGATGCTTCCGGCGCACTGCACCTGGATAGATGGCAGGTTTTTGCCGTCTGAGTAACGGGCGCAGAGACCGCTGGCGATTTCAATGTCTTCAGTAGTGCCACCCTGGACAATGATAACCGTGGGACCGGGAATGGTGACCGGCTGAATCAGGGTGTCGCTGGCAGTGGCAAGGTTGTTAAGTACCCGGTTTTCCCTTTCGTCCCTGCCCACCACTACCTTTTTCCCGGACCCCAGGCGGAAATGTCTGCCCACCTTCAGAAACTGGATATCTCTTAAACTGTCCTCGCCATGAGCAAACGCATCCCGGAGCCGGGCGGCAAAGTTTTTGTCGGTAAGCAGACAGCCGCCAGCAGGACAGGGGTAGTCTTTAATTCCGAACCGGGCGGCAAGTGCCATCTGCGGTTTTCTTGATCTTCCCTGAATGGTAAGGAGTTTCTCCCGGTCAACCAGTCCCCGGGTTTCTGGTATGGTTGGTTCCAGGAGTTTTGCCGAAAGCGGGCGCAGAACCCTGCCCGAGAGTCCGGAATCCTGTTCAATTAACTTTAACGCCTGGAGATGCTGGGACATCGGGCGTTCACCCAGCACCTCACCGGTGAAGACAAAGTCAGCGCTCAGTTCTTCCATATAGTAACGGGCATGGGTAAAGGTGAAGACCCGGCAGTCAATGCAGGGATTCATGCCACTGCCATAGCCATGCCGGGGTTTCTTGATTAACTGGATATAGTCCGCACCTTTGGCGATAACCTTAAGCGGCACACCGAGCAAATCCGCCGCCTTTCTCGCCTCATGGCGACACCCCTTTTTTGTGCAGGTGCAGAAGGGGCTGACAAAGTTAAGGGCAAAAACCTCAATCCCCTGCTCCAGGATCAGCCGGCAGGCAAGAATGGAGTCCAGACCACCAGAAAGCAGACCGACCGCCCGCACCCGCATTTTTTTCGGTGAGGAGATGGAAAAGGTCATCAGATTAGATTCTACTTTGCCGGTGATAAAAGGTCAAGCAGGGTTCTGGGCGTCTTGTTTTCGGATTGTGATTGATACCGGTTGCGGGGTTGTCTTCCAGGTAATCCCCGGGACTATCCGGGGGATAACCCCGGGTCATCCCCTCCTGCCCCATTTTGATGGGGGTAATTTGATATAACCATCGGAAATTAGAGATGTTGAATAACAGGACCGACATTAAACATAATACCCGTGGGCTTTGATTTGTGCCAGGGCGGTGCGAATTTCCGGGCAGGGGTGTTTCTTTTGTCCTGGTTCTGGGGTGCTTGACTTTACTTTTTCCCGATTTAAACTAACCTTCAATGGCTAAAGGCATCCGGCGGTTTCTGGGTGAGTGGGCGCCGGTAATTGTGGCGGTGCTTTTAATCCGCTCTTTTCTTGTTGAGGCGTTTATGGTGCCCACCGGTTCAATGGAGAATACAATTGCGATTGGCGACTTCATGCTGGTAAATAAGTTTGTTTACGGGGTGCGGTTACCGTTTACCGAGCGGGTGGTGTTGCCGGTGTCCCGACCCGAACGGGGTGACATTGTTATTTTCCGGTTTCCGGTTGACCCGGATGTGCCTTATGACTCGCTCTATCCTGACCGTTATGTGCGGATATTTCCGTCCTGGCTGCCGTTACTCCCGCTTTTCTGGGACCGGCAGGCAAACTTCTTTACCTGGTATACACCAAGAAACTTTGTTAAGCGCTGTGTTGCGGTTGCCGGTGATACGGTGGAGGTGCGCAATAAAGCGCTTTACATCAATGGCAAAAAGGAGAATGCGCCTTATGCGGTGCACAAGTTTTACTACACCATACCGCCATTGCCTGCTGACAGTCAGCGCAATTTTCAAGAGTTATGGGAAGGGCGGGCGTTTTACCGGTCAGAACTTTCGCCCTATATCCGGGACAAC
>CAKZPX010000028.1 GCA_937139435.1 uncultured bacterium | reverse complement strand
TGTCGGATTCCGGTATCGGTGGAGATCAGTTCGGAGTTGCGGACATCCGACTTTGTCTATGGTGATGAGACTTTGATGATTGCGGTCAGCCAGTCCGGTGAGACCGCTGACACTCTGGCAGCGCTGCGCGAGGCGCATGCCCGGGGGATAAAGACCCTGGCGGTTCTGAATGTGTCCCGTTCCTCTATCGCCCGGGAGGCGGATTCAACAGTTTACATCCATGCCGGACCGGAGATTGGTGTTGCTTCAACCAAGGCATACACCGCGCAGATTTTTACCCTTCTGGCGCTGGCGCTTTATTTTGCCCGGGTGCGCGGGTTGCTTAACAGCGAGATGTTAGGGCAGGTACGGGCTGATGTTGCCCGACTTGCCGAAGAGTTAAAAGAGGTTCTGGGACTGGATCGTCGGATAAGGGAGATTGCCAGCCGGCTTGCCTTTGCCCATGACTTTATCTTTCTCGGTCGGGGAATAAACTACCCCAGCGCCTTAGAGGGGGCGTTAAAACTGAAAGAGATATCTTATGTCCACGCGACCGGATATCCGGCCGGGGAGATGAAGCACGGTCCGATATCATTGATCAACGAGAACGTGCCGGTGATTGGCATTGCGCCCCGGGACTCGGTCTATGAAAAGATGGTGTCCAATTTAGCCGAGGCAAAGGCGCGGCGCGGACGGATAATCGCCATCGGCACCGAGGGTGATGAAGAGTTAAAGGAGATGGCGGAGGCGGTGTTTTACATACCCCGGGTGCCGGAGTTCCTTTCGCCGATTCTGGTGGCGGTGCCGTTACAGCTCCTTGCCTACCATATTGCGGTGTTGCGTGGCTGTGATGTTGATAAACCCCGCAATCTGGCAAAGTCGGTTACGGTAGAATAAACAGCCAGGCGACAGAATAGCGGACTGCCGGGTTCAGGAGTGGGGTAGCAGGGTATCGGGTTCGGGAAGGGAGAATTCTACCAGCCGGGTTTCAGTATTGTTTTCCAGGTCGTGGATGGCGATGAGCCGGTGGGGCTGGGCGAGTTCATAAAGGAGGCGGATACTGCGCCGGGGTGCTTGTGCCCGCACCTCCCGGCAGAGGATATCACCAAGCGGGGTGGCTACCAGTTTTGTTCCGAGGACCGTGACATTGGTCGGCACGACACGAAACTCCAGTGGTACAACAACATCAATCCGAAATGATAATCCCGGGTCAAGCGGAATAGCCCGAAACAGTTGCTGGAGCATCTCAATGCCATAACCATGTGCGCTCAGGGGCAGGGTTTTTTCCTCTTTACTGTCCACGGTCGTCTTTTTCAGGTGCACCGCATCGCTTTCAAATTCCGCCTCCACCTCAGTGATGGAGATTTCAGTGATAACGGTGCGGGTTGACCAGACCGGTTTCAGGGTGTAGCGGGTCAGGGCGAAAGTGGTGGAGTCAAAGAAGTAATAGAGAGCGGATTCAGAGCGGACGACGTTGGTGATGACGACAATCGGAATCGCACCTTCTTCATCAAAATCCAGGGTAATTGTGCGGGTGAACAGGACCGAGTCGTTACGGACAATTTCATAAAGAGCGGTTTCGCCTGCCTGCCAGTCCGGTGGGGTTAATTCTGGCAGGGAAGAGGAGGAAGATGGGCAACCGCTAAACAGGATTAAAAAAGAGACAATACCCGCTGCTAGATATTTTTTCATTGTTTTATAACTCCCTTTTGCGGACAAGTCCCTCCAGATACAGGAGTAGTTCCTCCATATCCCGGGGCAGGGGTGAGGTGAATTCAATATACTTTCTGGTGCGCGGATGGACAAATCCCAGCCGGGCAGCGTGCAGTGCTTGGCGTTTGATAATTTTCAGGATGTGCTGGAACACCGGCGTATGTTCCCGGCAGGTTAGGACGCTGGAGTTTCTACCGCCATACTCCGGGTCACCGACCACCGGATGACCGATATGCTGGAGATGGACGCGAATCTGATGGGTGCGACCGGTCTTCAGGCGCAGGCGGAGATAGGTACCGACCGAGTAACGGCGCAGAACCTCAAAGTTGGTGACAGCGGTGCGGGCCGAGAACGGGGTAACCGCCATCCGCAAACGGTCAATGGTGTGGCGACCGATTGGTGCGTCAATTGTGCCCTCAGACATTTCCAAATCGCCCCAGGCAAAGGCAAGGTATTCCCGCACCACGGTGCGCTGTTCAATCTGGGCACCGAGATTGCGCAGGGCGTCGTCGGTCTTGGCAAACATCAACAGACCGGTGGTGTCCTTGTCCAGACGGTGGACAACACCGGGACGAAGCACCGAATCCGGGCGCAGGGGCAGGTTGCGGCAGTGGTGTAACAGCCCGTTAACCAGGGTATGGGTGCGGTTGCCCCGGGCAGGATGGACAACCACACCAGCAGGCTTGTCCAGCACAATCACATCTTTATCCTCATACACAATGTTTAACGCCATCGGCACCGGCTCAATGGTAATCTCGGGTTCGCATTCAAACTCAGCGCTAATTTCATCACCCGGTTTCACCCGGTAACTGGGTTTTACCTTTTTACCGTTAACCAGCACCTTACCTTTTTCAATCAGTTCGCCGGCACGGGTGCGCGACACACCCAGTCCGGACAGGACAAGATACACATCCAGCCTTTTGCCCCAGAGCCGCTGGGAGGCGATACGGTGAAAGGTTTTTACCGGTGCCGGGGTGCTGGTTGTCTCGGTGCTGTTCATTCCCGTGTCCCATTTAAACGTTTTTCATAATCCGGGATGAAGTCAAGAATTCCGCGGACGATTGCCCGGGCAATCTTTTCCCGGTGTTCGGGCTGGCACAGGAGTTTCTCCTCCTGTTTATTACTGATAAAACCGCATTCCACGAGCACAGCGGGCATAAAGATATTGCGCAGGACATAGAAGTTTGCCTGCCGCACACCCCGGTCCTCGGCGCAGATGTGATTGAGCGCTGACTCCTGAATTCGGGCAGCAAGTTCACTGGACTCAATGAGAAACTCATTCTGGGCTAAATCGGCAAGGATCAGGCTTACCGGGTCATTGTCCTTGATTAACGGATTACTCAACTCCTTTTCAAACACCGCATTTTCCCTTGCCGCCACCGCCCTTTCCCAGTCGGTCTTTGCCTCGGAAAGGAAATAGGTTTCCACGCCCCGGGCGTTGCGGTTGGGTGCGGCGTTGGCGTGGATACTGACAAAAAGGTCGGCGTTACTGTTTGCCGCCTTTTCTGCCCTTTCTGCCAGGGTAACATAATAATCACCATCCCGGGTTAAAATTACCTCTACACCGGCAGCGGTCAGTTGCTTTTTTACCCGGCGGGCGATATCAAGCACAATGTCCTTTTCCTGGGTGCCACGGGCACCGACCGCACCCGGGTCTTTTCCACCATGTCCGGGGTCAAGAACCACCCTGCTTACCCGGCGCTGGGGCTTTGCCCAGAGGCGCAATTCAATCCCGTTTGCCCGGGTGAAAATTGTTTCCATTACCGGCTGGCGAAAGGTGAATAAAAGATGCACACCCAGGGCCTCAGTGTCCAGTTCAATACGGTTGAGCAGGGGATTGCCACTGGTAAGGCCGAAGAGTGCCAGTCGCCGGGCAAATCCGGAGTCGGTGCGTGCCCCGAGTGTCAGGCGCAGTTCCAGACTGGAAAATTTTTGCTTATGATACAACAAAGGTGTTTCCGGTCGCTGTAACGGGTTTAAGAGCAGGCGCAGGACAACGGTGTCCTTGTTTTTCTCTCCCTCAACTGTGTTTAATGGGGGCACGGTCAAACCGGGGAATAGCGCTGTTATCAGCACCGCAGGTAGGTAACACTGTTTTTTCTCCACCAGTGCCGGCAGGGGCAGACGCAGTTTTTTGCCATTATGGATGACCGCATTACTGTCGGTGATAAACACAAACTCCTGCAACGACGAGTCAGAACCGGATAATAACAGCACAAACCGATTTCCTGCCCACCAGCACCTGCCACCATAGTTTGCTGCCACGCCCGCTACTGGCAGATACTCAACCCCGTTAACCACCCGCACCGTGGTCTGCCGGGTGGGTGTTCCGGCAAAGGCGCTACTGAAAAAGAATAACAGGACAAAACGACTGATGATTAACGAGCGCGCCATTGCTGTCTTTCTTCTTTTGCCATAGCCCGGCGTTTCAGTTCTTCCCGGCGGTCAATCGCCTTCTTACCCCGGCAGAGCGCCAGTTCCAGTTTGGCGACACCACGGTCATTAAAATAGAGACGCAGCGGGATAAGGGTAAACCCGCGCAGGGTGGTTTTGCCAAAGAGCCATTTGATCTCGTCCCGGTGCAGGAGGAGTTTGCGCCGGCGCTTCGGGTCGTGGTTAAAGATGTTACCGTGGTGATAGGGCGCGATATTCACATCGTAGAGAAACACCTCGCCGTTCTCTACCCGGGCATAACCGCCATCAAGCGAAACATTGCCGGCACGCAGCGACTTCACCTCGGTGCCATAAAGGGCGATACCCGTCTCTATCCTGTCGTAAACCGTATAGTCACGCAGTGCCTTACGGTTAGTCGCGACAACCTTCACCACTGTAGATTATAAAAACCCCTCTTAACTCAGTCAACCAATACTTGTGATTATACCCGGTGATAACCCTTTCTTTATCAAGCGACCGGTGATAGCGGTTCTCTTCTCCAGCAAAAGGGGGACAGTCCCGGGGATAACCCCGGGGTATGTCCCGGGCCTGCCCATTGTTAACAATTTTTCCGGTGGTCAGTTTATTATAACCCATTAGCAGATAAATATGTTAGTGCCTATTCTCGCCATTTCCGAGGCGACTGTTAGCGTGAAAAACAGGGGACAGTAAAACTCTATAAGAAATAGGAATAACCTCTTGCCCCGGGTTTTTGAACCCTTTTTAACCCCTTTTCCGCCAGGGTAAGTCCGGGTATAAAAATTTGCTTGACATCCTGGTTATGGTTGATTATAATAA
>CAKZPX010000027.1 GCA_937139435.1 uncultured bacterium | reverse complement strand
CAGTACACCGACCAGTACTGGGGAAGGAGAAATTTAGTAATAAAGAAAGCTAATATCGCCACAAGAAGCGCTGTCCCATAAATCCCCCGCCGCAATGCTGCCAGCAGCACACCCTGCTCCGCCTTTTCTTGAGCACGGACAAGAAAACTACCCAGAATAGAAGCAATAATTCCGACACCGGCAAGAACCATCGGCAACAGGACACCATTCACCTCCAGACCGCTGCCAGCAAAAGCAACAACCGAGAGCGCCATTGAAGCAACAATAGAACCAACATAAGACTCATACAGGTCGGCACCCATACCGGCGATATCACCAACATTGTCACCAACATTATCCGCAATCACCGCTGGATTACGCGGGTCATCCTCAGGAATTCCTGCCTCAACCTTACCCACCAGGTCAGCACCAACATCTGCCGCCTTGGTAAAAATGCCACCACCGACCCGGGCAAAAAGCGCCTGGGAACTGGCACCGATACCAAATGCCAGCATCGTTGAGGTAATCAGTTCCAGTTTATGAACCAGGGGTTCGTGAGCATAAACCGCATTAAGAATTGTATACCAGATGGCGATATCAATTAAACCCAGACCAACCACCGCCAGCCCCATCACCATACCGGATGAAAATGCCACGCGTAATCCCGCGTTCAAACTCCCTTTGGTTGCCCAGGTGGTTCGGGCACTGCAGCGAACACCGATTGACATACCGATAAAACCAGCCAGCCCGGAAAAGAAACCGCCCGTGAGAAAGGCAACCGGCACAAAGGGTGACTGTAATTTCAAAACCGCCAGAATCCCCAGCAATACGAATACCACTGCAAAGAAGATACTCACTCCCTTATACTGCTGTTTGAGATAAGCGGTCGCCCCTTCTTTTACCGCCCTGGCCACCTCTTTCATCGGCTCCGTCCCCTCGCTTTTCCTTAAATTGCTCAGGGCAAAAAAGAGGGCAAACGCAAGTGCCAGTAATGCGCCGCCGGGTGCAACCCAGAATATTGGACTCATAACATTACTCCTTTCTTGGAATTAAACATTAATCACCTGATTTGTCCTGAATGGCAATTTTAAATATTTAACATTTTTCTGTCAAGCAAAAGTCCCTGCTGGTAAATATTGACAACAAACGATAATTCCTCTAACTTATCATCCGATGCCGAATCGGATCAACTCTATCTTTGCTTTTGAAAATACCGGCCTCGCCTATGCGGTGGGCGATGGTGGTTTAATTGTTGTAACCCGTGATGCCGGAGCAACCTGGCAGAGAGTTAAATCACCCACCGCCCATAATCTCTACAGCATCTGTTTTCCTGAACAGGGCGACATCGGCTACGCCGGTGGTGACCGGGGAACAATAATCAAAACCACTGATGGCGGTGCCACCTGGCAGATACTTAACTCCGGTGTTGATGTTGACCTGCGGGCGATAAAATTCCCTCTGACCGCACAAACTGGATTCGCTGCCGGCGACCGGGGTGTAATCATCCGCACCGTTGACAGTGGAAAAACCTGGGAGAAATTAACCACCGCCACCGAGGAAAAAATTATGGACATTCACTTTCCTGCCGACGAATTGACCGGCTATGCGGTCGGACTGAACGGCACGGTTCTGAAAACAACTACCGGAGGAATGGTCTGGTTTTCCCAGAGCGCAAATGTCCAGGGTCTGGTCACCAACACCCATCTTACCGCTGTGCACTTCCCGGCTGATGACCTGGTTGGATTTATGACCACAAACTCCGGCAGGGTATTTTTCACCCCGGATGGAGGCGAAATCTGGCGTCCATTACCGATTGATTTTTCTCTCCCGGCGCTCTACTCGCTGGACATGCGCCACGACACCATGGCCGGATTCTGTGTTGGTGCCGAAGGCACGGTCATCCACACCGAAGACGGCGGTGAAAACTGGGAAAAAATAAACTCCGGCACCACCCACGACCTTTACAGCATCCGATTCTTTCCTGATGGTATTATCGGCATCATCGGTGGCGACGAACTTACCCTGCTTCAGTCCCGTGACGGTGGCTATAACTGGGTACCGGTAACTGTCCAGCAGTAACACTCCACTACTCATTGACCCTGAAGTAGTTATTCATACCCCAGCAACCATTCAGCACAACCCAAAAGCCACCCCCTTTATAATATAAAATGCCTTATTTCACCAACCAGGCAGAGTCAACCAAAAAACTCACATCAAATAAAGGAAAAATTGTTAACATTTTAATTTACTGAAAGTTACGGCAAATCTGCCCGCCAGAAAATTATCCGGAGGGGTAGACCGGGGGATAACCCCGGGGTTATCCCCCGGACTGTCCCGGGGATTACCCCCGGAGGGAAACCAGGTCCGGTATTGATAACGATTCCAGAAGGAAAATACCAGTTTAACCCGTCTATAAACCGCTAAGTTATAACAATTATCATCCTTAAATTAACTATCACATTACCCGTGAGGTTGACCTGGTCTCCTGTCCGGGGGTTCATTAACTTAATTCCTTCCTGGTTAGCAGATTACCCGATTTGACCATTAATGCTCTTCTGATTATTATTTTAACTCAATGGGCATACATCCGCTCATCAATTTTCGTGCCCCGGTTATGTTTGAAGAGGCAGCGGTGCGAGAGCTCTGCTGTCTTGCCCGTCGTGGTTATGAGGCAAAATTCAAAAAAGAGACTTTTGGCTTCCTTTTTGGAACACTCTCCCGGGATAACCACATTACCATCCGACGCTGCCTGTATTATCGGGGTGGTGAAAAAAGTCGCACCGGTGTAACTTTCAAAGACTGGTCAACGATCACGCGCCTCGTCCGGAGACGACAGGAACTTGCCCGCAGATTACGGATGAGATTTCTGGGTAACTTCCACTCCCATGTGGAAATTGCGGGTGAAGTGTTTCGGGGGCTTTCACAGGAAGACCGGGAGTCATTCCTCTACGACCCGAGGGCAATAATTGAAACAATTGTTTTCGTGTGGGGAGGACCTTTTAAAGCAAACCGCAGTATATCCGGCGCCATTGTTGGCTTTGAACCGAAAACCAGTTATAACTACCGCATCCGGGTCTATGCCAAAAGACGTAACGGTATCCGCCAGGTTCGGGCAAAGGTCATCCCATCCGGAGTGGTGGTTATTTATTAATACTATTTACAGAAAGGGGGCGGATACTATCCGCCCCCGCCATTTTTCCTGATTCACTTTACTACCGTAGCAAAACCGCCTTGGTACTTACGAAACCATTCTCAGTATCCAGACGATAGATATATGTTCCATTGGTTCCACCAGCACCGCCCATAATTGTATCAAATGTATATCGGTAATAACCGTAAGGAAAGTTATAAATGCCCCGGGTGCACTCCGAGTATTTAGCCGGATACTGCTCCCGGTGTGCTACCAGACCTGCCTTCGCTGTCCAGTCACCGGCTGGTGGAACCCGCTCAAATTTCAGGGTCTTTAAAATCTGATTCCCCAGATCAGTAACATTTGTCGGACTGAACCGACCGACTCCCAGTTCAAAATAGTCATCGCCATTAGTTGGCTCCAGGTCAGCATACCACATATCAGAAAAACCAACACCGGAATAAACATGGCCCGGCACCTCGTTATATTCACCGCCAAGAAGAACTCAGAGCGCAGCGTCGCCGGATTATTACGGTTGTATTCTGCCCGAATCGAATCTTTAATTTCAACATCTGTCCAGAACGAGTTAGCGATAACCCTTGTCTGGATACCGCGTTTCTGATGCCAGTTTACTAAACTATCCAGCCAGCCTCCGACATAGTTAGAATGGGCAATCACCAGATAACGCACACCCGGGTCATCAAACCAATCCACATCAAGGGCAAATCTGCCCGGATTGTCCACCAGCGTTTTAAGCACAGGAAGAACCCGGGGTTCTATGTAATGTTTTCTGAAACTGCCATGATGGTTCACCCGGACCACAAGCCGTCGGGCAACAAATAACTCCCGATTTGCTGGATTATAGCGCACCGGTTTTATCTCAACTGTAGCAAAAGGCAAACCACGCCAGGTGCTCTTTAATTTGATATCAACGACATTATCCGGATAGACCACATCCCGCTGATAAAACGCGTAATCAACTGCCCATGTAGCCTGTTCAAGGGCTGTTGCCTTCCTCTTTTATCTCAACCCCGGGCATGGCAGGAGTGGCACCGGTTATACCCAGCCAGCCGGCTAAACCAGCCCCACCAGAACCAGTAGAACAGTACTTATCATTTTTCCCTTCTTTTTGATTTTAATTCACCTTCCCCAAAAACCTGTCCGGTAAAAACATATAGCTGGGCGTTGGGGTCTTTCCACGCATCAGGGGGCAAACCAGCTTTTAAACAGGTATGCTCCAGAAATTGCCTCCGGTCCCACCCCTGTTCTATTGGAACTTGCGGCAGTAGTAGCCCGGAGTAAAACCCTTTCCGAATCACCAAACCATGTCTTCCTACCTCCACCTGTTCTGGACGGTCAATTCGCTGCAGAGGCGAAAGCACAGTAATTTCAATATCAATATCATCAAGTTCCTCTCGTGTTACCGGTGGAAAGCGCGGGTCTTCTGTTGCAGCACTTATCGCCATATCCCGCGTTGCCAGATAAACTGGTTTTATCGGCTCAACATAACCGATGCATCCTCTTAACTGACCGTATTTATGCAGGGTAACAAACACCCCTCGTTTCTCCTTTAACCTTTCCGTTCCGGGCTCAAAATCTGGCACCCTGCCATTGCGAACATACTCCTCTATCGCTTTACGCGCAATCGCCAGAAGACGTTCCTGCTCTGCCCTGGTTAAATCTCCTTCTGACGCTGCTGTTTTCTTCTCTCCTGTCCTCGCCGGTGCAAGAAACGCCATTGCACTGTATCCGACGCAATAACCACCACGTTGATTTAACACATCGTTGGAGTTCGTCTGGTGCAGAAGAACAGTCCTGCTTGCCCCCATCGCCCTGGCTGCCACCATCATCGCTACAATCGGATACCCCCCACAGGTAACAGGTTTATCATCAACATAAGATTTATAGACCGCCTGATAAAATGCACCGGGGTCAAATCTTTTCATCAGCGCAACTGTTGCCGAGTCGGTTGCCTTTGCCTCAGTGTAAGAATAACCGTGATACAGGTCGGAAGATGCCAGCAGTATCACCCTTTTACCTTGAGCAACCCTTGCCACCGCCTTACCTGCGCGCTCGCATTGCTCATAACTGGGGAAAAGTAACATTATCGGAACAATTTTAAAATTCTTCAATACCATCTGGAGAAAAGGTAACTGCACCTCCAGTGAATGTTCCAGATTATGGGCAGAAGGCAGGTCAGCAAAATAACCGTCCTCTTTTATCAATGCCCTGGCCAGTTTCTCATCAACCTCAATATCTCCCAGCGGCGTGCGCCATACCCCAGAACTAAACACTGCGGCGTTATTAACCGTTGCGCGATGGCTGGGACCGAACATAATTACTGTTACTGAATCCATCCCTTCTAAAAGTTTGTAGGCAAAAGCGGCGGTCCGGCCAGAATACTCAACACCGGCATGAGGAACCTGAATCCCCACCACTTCGCCGTCTATTGCCGGCGGGTTAGCCTCTGCCAGCATCTTCCTGATAACCCTTGCCAGCGTCTCTTTATTATCGGGATAAAACTGCCCCGCCACTACCGGTTCCCTGACCATCTTTACCTCCTTTCCTTCCCTGGGAGTCCTGCAAAAGGCACTGTTAAATAAGGTTATAGAGAATAATAAGATAACTTTTAAATACCCCCCTGTTAACTTGCGAGAACGCATCCTTTTATCCCCCTGACCATTTACCGCAGCGGTCACCATACCGATCAATGACCTCCTTCTCCCTTAACGTCTCCACCACCTCACAACGATTAGGACATCCATCACACTCAAAGACGCGGCTTTCAAAAGCCACATCGGCAACCTCAAATCCGGCAAAACGGGTTCCCTTGCCCTGAGTTTCTTCACTCGCCAGTATTGCCGCGCCGATCGCACCCATAACAAGAAAATACTCTGGAACCGTTACCTCCAGACCCAGCGCCCGCTCAAAAGCGCTCCTCACCCCAACATTCGCCGCCACGCCACCCTGGAATAATACCCGGGGTCTAATATCCTTACTCTTGGCGACAGTATTCAGATAATTGCGGACAATCGCATCGCATAAACCGGCAAGGATATCGTCGGTGGGGACGCCCAGCTGCGCTTTGTGAATCATATCACTTTCAGCGAAAACTGTGCATCTACCAGCGATTGATATCCGGCTTTTCGCCCGCAGGGCACGCTCACCAAACTCCTCAATCGGAATATGTAACCTTGCCGCCTGATGGTCAAGAAAACTACCTGTCCCGGCAGCACATACGGTATTCATCGCAAAATCTACCGGAATCCCATCCCTGAGAATAATTATCTTGGAATCCTGTCCGCCAATTTCCAGTACCGTC
>CAKZPX010000026.1 GCA_937139435.1 uncultured bacterium | reverse complement strand
CCATAATCCCGGAAGGCAGTTTTAAATCCGCAGAATTTAACCTTACCTGCCGGCTACCAAACTTGCCCTCCGGTATCACCGGTCGGAACTCCAGACTCTGCCGATTCAAACGCAGTAGTTCCTTACCCCGTCCGGTTAAGGTCACGCCCACACTACTGAAATCAATGTCGCTGATTACCCTCTCCGGATTACCCTTCTCCACCACCCGCACCGGTACAGAAATCTCCACCTGATAGGAACGGTCCAGTACCGCCACTGACCAGAGAAACAGCGCAAAAACCAGGGCAAACAACTTCAAAGAAAAATTGCCGAAAATTAGCCGGAGGAACTGCTTCACCTTTTTAGTATAAAATACACCTTTTTAACTGTCAATTCTCCCACCGGGCGAGAACCGATTGCGCACACCTTGACTTTATGTTAACTTAGTTCATTATTACCATAATGAAAAGCACCATCTATGAAGCGTTCCAGGCGGTCAGCCAGCGGTTTCCAGACCGTCCGGCACTACTGCACAAAGTTAACGGTAAATTCCAGACTATTACCTATCGTCAGCTCGCAACCCTTGTTGACGAAACCGCTGACGGTCTTGCAGCTGCGGGTGTCAAACCAGGAACTGCGGTCGGCATCTACTCCTACAACCGTCCGGAATGGGTGATTGCTGACCTAGCAACGATTAAACTCGGCGCCATTGTTGTCCCTATATATCACACCCTGCCCCCGGGTACGGTTGCCTATATCATCCAGGATGCCATGGTCAGCCACCTTTTTATTGAGAACGCTGAACTGTTAAAAAATATCTATCCACTTCTGCCGGAATTAAAACCACTGCAGCTGATTATCACCTTCTTTGAACAACTTCCCGGAAATTACAACGGCATCCCGTTTCTCTCCCTCTCGCATCTGCGCGATAATGGCATCCGCTGGCGCAAGCAATCGCCATCGCATAACTCAGTTCTTCCTGCCCAGCCTGATGACTTATTTACCATCTGCTACACATCCGGCACCACCGGCGAACCCAAGGGTGCGATGCTCACCCATCGTAACATCCTTTCCAACGCCCGGGCAGCAATTGAAAGGTTTAACATCACAGAAAACGACCTCCTCGTATCATTTCTTCCGCTCTGCCATATGTTTGAACGCACCTGTGGCTATTACACCATGCTTCTCGCCGGTGCTGCAATCGCTTACGCCGAATCAATCCAGACAATTCGGGAAGACGTTGCCCGGGTTAAACCAACCCTTTTAATTGTTGTGCCCCGGGTTCTGGAAAAGGTTTACAATGCGGTACAGGAAAAGGTGCTGACCGGTCCGCCACTCCAGCGCCAACTGATGACCGCCACCATCAAAACCGCTAACCGCTACGCCATTCTTCGTGCCCAGAAAAGAAAAATACCCTTTTCCCTGAAGATAAAAAAACGCCTCTTTGACCTGCTGGTGGTAAGAAAACTGCGCAAACTTGCCGGCGGCAGGGTCCGGCTTATCGTGTCCGGTGGTGCGCCCTTAGAAAGAAAACTTGCCCGAACCATCCGCAACCTTGGTTTTAACCTCCTGGAAGGCTACGGTCTTACCGAAACCGCACCGGTGGTATGTGCCGCGGTGCCCGGAGAAGAAAAGGTCGGCACCGTGGGCAAACCATTCCCCGGTGTGGAGGTAAAAATCGGACCCCAGGATGAAATCCTGGTTCGGGGTCCAAATGTGATGAAGGGCTACCTGAACAAACCCGAGGAGAC
>CAKZPX010000025.1 GCA_937139435.1 uncultured bacterium | reverse complement strand
GATGGCAGCATCGGCGATAGATGAGGCGTTAAGAAATTGTGTAGCAGTTGGGGGTGATATCCGCCGAGCGGCGCTTCTGGATAATTTCTGTTGGGGGAGTCCCGATGACCCTGTTCAATTGGGGGGCTTAATTCGAGCGGCAGAAGGATGCTATGAGATCGCCCGGGGGTTCCGGACCCCTTTCATTTCGGGAAAGGATTCGCTGTATAATGAGTTCAGGACGAGGGACGGGGAAGTGCTGTCAATTCCGGGAACGGTCTTGATATCTGCAATCAGTGTGATTTCTGATGTAGAGAAGACCGTGAGCGCTGATTTTAAAACAGTGGGTTCGTTTGTCTATCTTCTGGGCGAGACATTTCCTGAACTCGGGGGAAGTGAGTTCATGCGTCTGCATGGTGGTTTAGGACGCGAAGTCCCCAAAGTTGATCCGGTTCGGGCACGGCGGTTGATGCTTGCTTTAAACAAGGCAATCCAAAACGGTTGTGTCCTTGCCTGTCATGACCTTTCTGAAGGAGGTCTGGCTGTCGCTTTAGTTGAGATGGGCTTTGCCGGTGGGTTTGGAGCCGAGGTAAATCTGCATCGTGTGCCCGGAGCGAGGAGATGTAATCGTGACGACTTTATTTTATTCAGCGAGTCTAACAGTCGTTTTCTTTGTGAAATTGATCCTGAGAAGCGGGGGGATTTTGAAAGATTTTTCCAGGGGCTACCCTGCGCCTTGATCGGTAAGACCACCATTAAGCCGATGTTAATAATCCGTGGTCTTGATGGTAGAGCGGTGGTTCAGCTTGATTTGGTTGAAGCAGAAAAAGTCTGGCGGACGGCATTGACCAGACAGATTTCCGAGGAGAAATTCTAACTAAAATATTAACAGATTGGCAAAAGTTTATTCCTGGTCTTCGGTTATATAGGGGTCAACAGGTGCTTTGCTCATTATTCGCATAAGTTCGTCATTGAAACGTTGCGCCGGGTAATAACCAAAAACCTTTAATATGTGATTTTTTGCGATTACTTCGTGGACCAGTGCCAGGTTCTTTCCCGGAACTACCGGTATGGTTATCTGCGGGATTTTCACCCCGAGAATTTCGGTGTACTGTTCATCCAGTCCTGTCCTTTCGCACTCCGCACCGCTCTTCCATTGGACAAGGCACACCTGAACCTCAATTCTTTTTTGCACCCTTATTGCTCGTACTCCGTAGAGGCTGTAGACGTCCACTATTCCCACACCCCGGACTTCAATATGATGAGCAAGGACAGGTGATTTAGCCGCAGAGTAGCCCATCAGTATACCGGTCCCCCGACGCAGAACACGCACCAGGTCGTCGGCAATAAGACGGTGTCCCCGGTCAACGAGGTCCAAGGCGCATTCGCTTTTTCCGATGCCTGATTCGCCCGTGATCAGCAGCCCGACGCCAAATACATCAACCAGATCACCGTGAATATAAGTTTCCGGGGCGAGTCGATAATCAAGAAAGGCAGAAAGCAGATGAATGAATGGGGTGGTGTCAAGAGGGGTGCGGATTATCGGTACCGCCAGTTGATTGCCTTCTTTAATCCAGATTTCGTCCACGGGCAGGTTTTTCGTAATAATGATTGCTACCGGGTCTAAATTCAACAATGTACGTACTGCTTGGGTGTATCTTTCTTGGGAGAGATTTGTTAGATAAGACAGTTCGGTGCTCCCGACAATTTGAATGCGTTCCTTTAAGAATACGCCGGTATAGCCAGCCAGTGCCGTGCCCGGGCGGTTGATATCGGCAGTGGTGACATAGCGGGTCTCCATGCCGTTACCGCCCGCCAGCAGTTCTAAATGCCATTCTTCTTTTTTTTCTTCAAAGAGCGTTCCAACAGTTATCTTTTTTGCTGCTGGTACCATTTCGGTATTTTTATTCGTTAGGGCTTTTTATGCTGTGTCTTCCCGGGCGAGGCGCGACGTCGTCGGGTGCGCAATTTCTCAATATGTCGTTCTAACTGAACGCCCAATTTGTCGGTCAGGTCATTAACTGCTTCGTAGGCATCGTTTCCGTGGCCCTTGGCGGTAAGCAGGAAATGTCCGGCATGGATTTTCCCCTCCGCTACTTCATAGGCACGATCACGAAAGATAACAACTTCACCTTTTAAAATTTGATGGTCAAAGCGGGTTAACTTCTCTAATTTTTTTATGGTATATTGTTTTAAATAAGGGGTGATTTCTGCATGACGCCCGGTGATCGTGATCTGCATTTTTCCTCCTTTTATTAATAATACATTTTTATCTGTAGATAGTCAAGGATTATATTTCCCGACGTCCCTCAAATGCCCGGGTAATCGTTTCCTGATCAGCGATTTTTAGGTCACTTCCTACTGGAAGACCCCGGGCGATCCTGGTAACCCGGATTGTAAACGGTTTTAAAAGCCGGGCAATATATACTGCAGAGGCTTCTCCTTCAGTGGTTGGGTTTGTAGCAATTATTACTTCGGTTATGGTTCCGCTTTCAATTCTTTTGAGCAGTTCTTTGATCCTTAGACTCTCGGGTGGTATATTATCAATAGGCGATATCGCGCCACCCAGTATATGATAGGTGCCACGGTATTGTCCAGTTTGTTCAATAGCCAGGGCGTCTTCTGGTTCTTCAACGATACAGATCAGATTGTGGTT
>CAKZPX010000024.1 GCA_937139435.1 uncultured bacterium | reverse complement strand
GTTCGGCCGGGCCCGGCACGCGCAAAAACATTGATGAGTTCACTCGCACCACCGCCGGTGCGGTGGCCAAGGTGGGCGGCGCCAAGCAGGGCAAAGCCATCATCATCATCAACCCCGCCGAGCCACCCATCATCATGCGCGACACCGTGCATTGTCTGGTCGAGGGCTCACCCAAAGCGGCGGAGATTGAAGAGTCGGTGCACCGCATGGTTGCCGAGGTCCAGAAGTACGTCCCCGGTTATCGCTTGGTCAATGGCCCCGTCATGGACGGTGACCGTGTGTCGATCTACTTGGAGGTTGAGGGGCTCGGCGACTACCTGCCCAAGGCGCTCGCCCAGAATGCACCGAGCCGCTGGCTGCGGGGCGGCGGTTTTCTCCTCAACGCCTCCCGCCTTGTCTTCACTCCGGCAACCGCACTCATCGCTCGCTTCACCCCCCGACCGGCACGTGCCCGGCTCTCCCGGGAAGACATCGGCAAAATCATCGCCCGGCGCACTCCGACCGCCGACACCCCGGGCAGAACGGTAACCGCAACTATGATTGCCCGGCTGTTTCGTTTCTCCACGATGCGGGTGGCAGAGGCGGCGATGCCACTCGCCCGGGTAAAGGCGGTGCCGGCACACCCCACCGCACCGGATGAAGTTGAACCGGATGCGGTCCTGACAGTACTCAGGGAATCAGGTTACAGCCGGATACCGGTTTACCACGGCACAAAAAACAACATCATCGGACTGGTCGTCGCCAAAGACCTATTAACCACCCCACCACCCAAAATCCGACCTATCCAGCGGGTACTGGAAAACGCCCGGGCAATGGAGGTTCTACGCCAGATGCAGCAGCGCGGAGAACAGCTCAGCCTGGTTGTTGACCACCATGGTAAACCAACCGGCATTATTACCCTGGAAGACCTCCTGGAAGAGATGGTAGGCGAAATCCGCAGCGAAGACTGAATGAAAAGAATCGTAGCAACCGAAGCCATCTGCCTGCGCACCCGCAACTGGCACGAATCCTCGCGCATTGTCAACCTTCTCACACCGGACCTGGGAATGATTGCCGCTATCGCCCGTGGTGCCCGACGCCCAAAAGGTTACCGGGCAGCTGCCCTTGACCTTTTTGCCCACGCCCGTATCACTATCTATCTGCCAATAAGGGGCGAACTCCACAACATCGGTGATGCCGAACTACTCAATGCCCATCGTGGTCTGGTTCAGGACTACGAGCGCTTTCGCACCGCCGGTCTGATGGCACGCTTTCTTTTGCGCACCCTGCGCCGTCCCCATCCGGAACCCAACATCTTCTCCCTGCTGACACGCAACCTCCAGTTACTGGCCGAAAGCCCCGTAGTTCCTGCCGACTGCTCCGCGCTCCTGGCCGGCTTCCTCTTAAAGGCTACCGCATTTCTCGGCTTTAGACCCAACCTGAACACCTGCGTTCATTGCCACCGACAGATAAAAAATAACAACTCTCCACCCATTACCACCATCCGCTTCAGCATCGCCCACGGTGGGTTCCTCTGTACCCGGTGCCTGCCCGAGGAAAAAACCTGGCTGACACATAGAGAACTGCAAACCCTGAACCAACTTATCTACACCCCCTCCGCCGAACTATTGAACCTCACCATCTCATCAGAAACAAAGAGATTCATCAACCATTACATCGGTCATCACTTCAACATCCCTGACCCTCAGTTCCTGTAATTGTTCGTTGCCACCCACATCACCAAATAAAAAACTGGCGCCCGCAAGCGGGCGCCAGTCGCTTTACGCTATCCTGATTTGCTAACGGGAAACAATCACCTTCGCAACCGAGGAACCGTTATCAGCCACACGGGCGAAGTAGATACCGCACCGCAGTCCCCGGGTATCCAGCAGACCCACACCCTTTTCCAGGTGAACACTGCGCACCAGTTTGCCGGTCGCATCAAATAGATCAACCCGGGCATCTAACGGCGCATTAACGGTGAAACGGGCGAATCCGGTTGCCGGTGTTGGTGAAACATCAAGCCTTCTCGGTGTCGGCACAATCTCGGGTCGGAGTTCTGTCACCCCAACCGGTCCGGACACGGTGGCGTTTGCCATCGCATCCTGCTGGTGCCTTGAAGGCGCCCAGACACCGGTGAACTCCCAGCTCTGGTTAGAAATCGGTGGAACTGAATCATGACCAAAGGAGGGCGCGCTGGCTATCGCAGAGATACCACCGACAAAGAACGCTCCGTCCTCAATCACAATCGGGTTCGGTGGCGTTACCGTGTACCAGTTCTGGGCGCTCACCTGAACCGTGGTAATGTAGAGCGTGTCGCCTGGTGAACCTCCTATACCGTTGTCGTCAAATATACCGATCGCACACGGCGTGGTGGTGGTTGCACCCAGGTACATCCGGACACTGGTAATTGAACAGGGGTACACTGGCGGAACAAAACGGCAGCCGTAGCCGCCCGGACCATTCCACGCCCACATATGAGTCTGTGTTCCCCGGTCATAACCAAGGACCGCTGGCATTGTCACCACCCTCAATTCAACTGTCGCGGTGTCATTAATCGGCACCGCGTCACCGGGCAGTTTGCTGATTACCTGCAGGAAATATGTGTTGTTACTTGTTGGTGTCCAGGCGCGGGGAAATACCACCGAGTCGGTCTCACCCGGGTTAAGCGCCTGAACCGTTGTTGAATCAATAAACACAACTGAACCGGCAAGTGTGCGTACCCGCACTATTGCCCGGAACGCAGCTTCGGGTTGGTTTCCAGTATTGGCGATTACCCCCCAGAAGGTGATCGGACGACCGTTAACCGCAAACATACCACCAGAACGGTCGTTCATCGCATTGCGCACCGCGGCATCATGAATCTGAAGAGTGGTTGACTCCGGTGGGATGAACTTTACCGCCAGGTTCGCATGATACATATTCCCGGGCGGGATGTTACCGGAGAGATAGTTCAAGCCAATCCGACCGGAAACATTCTCTATACCGCACTGGTTACCATCAGGCAACCAGCCATTGTAGGGCTGACCGGTCTGCTCTTTGTACTGGAAAGTGATGGAGGAATCGGGAAGGGAAAGAATAATCTGAAAGGTATTGTTGCCATTGGTGTCACTGGGATGCCAGAACCCGATACTGTCATACTGGACGATAAAGGTATCATTGTCAGAACTGGTCCAGACCCAGACCGAGCCGCTGGGCGAGCCAGATGCTGATGGGTCAAGGTCACTCATCATCGCCGCCACGGTGTTGTTGGTACCAGAAGGACTGGGGATTGCCGGGAACGGATGGGCGTTCAACCGATTGTCATGAAACGCGATGTAGCCGTTGGAACCAACATACACCTTGTTTACCCTGTACCAGTAGTAGGGGAAGTCAAACCCGATATCAAACGGACCGACAACATTGTCATCGCCGAGATCGGTTACCCGTGTTCCAACACCCTTAATATCTATCCAGTTGTAGGTGGGCGCACCTTCACACACCGTATCCGAATCCAGATAGCGGTAGCCGAATGAGTCCGGACCACCGCCACCCCAGACCGGCAGCAGGGTATTTTTTACCCCGACCGGGCTCAGGGTGATTAAGAACGATACGACTAACGTTACTATCATTACGCCTCCTTAATACCCCAATTACCGGGGTGTTTTAAAACCCAACTTAACTTAATCTGCAGTAACACAATATAAGTCAGGAAATTCCAATTGTCAAGTAGAAATTAAAATTGCAAGCGAGCAGAGAAGTGCTACCATATCCAATTAAATTGATCATAAAAATTCAGGATATAACTGTTTGGATTATAAAAAAGCTGGGTTAACGACACCGGCAAAAATGAAATGTCGCCCGGGGGGAACCAGAAATGGTGATTGACAGGACAATATCATCGGGATATAATTTTTTATGCAAAAGATATTCTTTGTCCTTTCTCTTTCTATCCTGACCGCAGCAGGAGTCACCCGTGTTTTCACCGGTCCCTATATGGTCTATGACGCCGGTGTGCCGATTGATGTTGGATACTATGGTGCACCGGTCATGAGCGACTGGGACGGTGACGGTAAAAAAGACCTGATCTGTGGTCAGTTTGACCTGGGTAAGATCCGTTTCTATCGCAATATCGCCGAAGACACCGCACCGCTTTTCAACGGTTATGTCTTCCTCCGTGCCGATGGTGTGGAAATAACCCTCCCTTATGGTTGATGTGTCGGTTCAAGTCCACAGGTAGTGGACTGGAACTCAGACGGACAAAACGATATCGTTTCTGGTGACCGCTCGGGCTATTTCAATGTATTTATCCGTCAGGATTCTGTACTTGCCGGATACAAACAGTACCGTTTGATGGACTCCACCATAATTGACGTGGGTAACAACTCGCAGCCAACTGTGAGTGATTGGAATGGCGACGGTAAAAAGGATTTAATACTGGGCTCGGAAAACGGGTTTATCTACTTCTACCATAACCTCGGCGAGGACACATGGCCAATGTTCCAAACTTACAACTACCTCGATGTTGAGGGCAACCCCATCAACATTTATCGCGTTAATCCCTATGTGTTCGACCTTGATCAAGACGGGCTTGATGACCTCATCTGCGGCGGCAACGACGGTTACCTCCGATTCTATCGCAACATTGGTACCAATACCAATCCGAGACTCGCTCAATCTGAAACCCTGAAAACAGTTGATGGCACCCGGATCAGGCCACCGGGCGTTTACACCTATGGTTCGCGCTGTGGCTTTGGTTTCTGGAACGGTGATACAGTTCCGGATTTCCTTATTTCCGGATACGAGGGGACGGTTGCTCTTTATCTCGGCGAACCAATGGTGGGGGTAAAGGAAGAACATCGGTTATCCAAACCGGTGGCAATTTCGGTTCGCCCGGTGGTGGGGAGACCACCGTTCTCCATTGCCGTGCTCGGCGATAAGCAACCCGGCACAACCTTAACCATATTTGATGCCGCTGGTAGAACGGTACAAACACTCTCCGCTGCCAACACAGCCATTATCTGGGACGGTAACGACCGCACCGGAAAAAGAGTTCCAGCAGGGATATACATCTGTCGGATTGATCGGAGTAATACCGAGAGTGCGACTCTGATTTTAACTAAATAGTAATAAACCCAGACCGATGCCCGAGCAGCATCGCCTCCGGATTGGTGCCCGTCACGACGATGCCCGACTAAACCCAACGCCGTGACGGGCAATGTTTTCTGGTTATAATAAAACATCGGTAATATATTTTTCATTTTGCTCATTACCAGCAGTTTTATCCTTAACGGAACCGCCAGCGCCCGATTGACTCTCGGCAGATATTTTTCCGTAATATTCGCTGACGCCGAGGTAAGTTATCGTCCAGAAATAGAAATGACCGTCCCGACCCCAATCGGCAGATTTGATTTTGAGACATCGGTTCAAACCGCAGTAACAGCGGCCCTCGGCGATGTCACACCCTACCGCCTGTTTATTTCTTACACCAATAGCAACTATGAACTGCGCCTTGGTCTGCAACAACTGAATTTCGGTTCGGCAATCATCCTCCGTCCCTTGCGCTGGTTTGACCGTATTGACCATCTTGACCCGCTTCAGACCACACCCGGGGTTTACGGTCTTTCCGGACGGTTTTATTTTGCCAACAACCGCATCTGGGTCTGGGGACTGATGGGGAACACCAGTACCCAAAAATGGCTTCCGGAACCCGGTGCCAGGATAGAAATCGGTCTTCCCCGAAGCGAGCTGGCGTTGAGTTTTCACCACCGCAACACCGATAATACCGGCACAGAGATTGTCCCCGAGAACAGAATCGGTATTGACGCCAGGTGGGATATTGGTATCGGTCTCTGGACTGAAGGCGTGGTGGTAAAAACCGGTAACCGCTGGGAGGAACAGGCGATGCTGGGAACCGATTACACCTTTGCCCTTGGTAACGGGTTAACCCTGCTTGCCGAGCATATGATCAACCATGGCTTCAGTTCCTGGTCGCATTACTCGGCCCTGTCCCTGAATTATCCCCTGACAATCACCGACCACCTCACCCAGGTCACCCTGTTTGACTGGAAGAAAAGAAACCCCTATATTTATCTTGCCTGGCAGCGCACACTGGACAACTGGCGGTTTATCCTTGCCGGTTTTCTCCAGAACGGCATTCAGGCGGGCGGGGTACAGTTGCAGGCAATATTTAACCACTGACAGGAGACAAAGGTGGCAGACGAGTATATTATTGAAACCTTTGACCTGATAAAACGGTATCCGATGGGTCGGCAGGAACTGGTGGCGCTGAAAAAGGTAAATCTTAAGTTCCGCCGTGGTGAGTTCAGCGGTGTTATCGGACCTTCCGGTTCAGGTAAAACTACGCTTTTAAATATCATCGGTTCGCTGGACACACCCAGTTCCGGCTCGGTTGTTGTGCTCGGCGAAAAGGTGGAGACGCTAACTCCTTACCGGTCTGCCCAGTTACGGCGCCGGCATATCGGTTTTATATTTCAAACTTTTAACCTGTTACCGGTTTACACCGTATTTGAAAATGTTGAATTTCCGTTACTCATCTTAAAAGTTCCCCCGGCGGAACGCCGCCAGAGGGTGATGGCAGCGCTGGAATGGGTGGGACTGGCAGACCGGGAGAAATCACGACCCAATCAACTGTCCGGTGGCGAGAGCCAGCGGGTGGCGATCGCCCGGGCGATAGTCAAGCAACCAGCAATTGTCCTCGCTGACGAACCCACCGCCAACCTTGATGCGGAAAACTCCTATCACATCCTTGACACAATGGTAAAGATTAATCAGGAGCTCGGGACAACCTTTATCTTTTCCACCCATGACGAAAAGGTTATCCGCTACCTCCGGCGTAAGATTAAACTCCTGGACGGTGCCGTGGTTGCCGACAAACATGCCCAACCATCAGGTAGAGAGACATGACCACCCTGCAACTGGCGGTTCGTAACCTGCGCGCTGCCGGTATCCACACCTGGCTCAACGCCTTTGCCCTTTCCCTTGCCTTTGTGGCAATCATATTTGGTCAGGGACTGCTGGAGGGCGTTAACCGGCAGGCAGAACAGGCATCAATCGCCTTTGAATTCGGAGACGGTCAGTTCTGGCATAAACAGTACGACCCTTATGACCCATTAACAATAGACAATGCCCACGCCCCGATACCGGAGGAACTAAAACCCCTGCTCAATTCCGGTGCTGCCATGCCCATCCTCATTATCCCGGGCAGTGTCTACTTTGCCGGAAAGATGCTACCGGTGTTAATCAAAGGGATCCCGGCAGACCAGAAGGTGCTGAAAATCCCCAGCGCTATGCTTACCGACACCACCAAAGACCTGCCGGTTCTGCTCGGTCAACAGATGGCAAAGACCGCCGGGGCTGGTGTGGGTGATTACCTGACCATCCAGTGGCGGGATGCCCGGGGTGCCTTTGATGCCCGCCAAGCAAGGGTGGTCGGGATAATGCACACCAGCGTCAGCACCATTGACCAGGGTCAGGTTTGGCTCCCACTGAACAAACTATGGGAATTGACCACAATGGCAGGACAGGCAACCCTGATTACGGTCAAAAAGAAGCCGATACCGGTGCCGGCACTTCCGGACTGGGATTTTCGCTCCCTTGATTTTCTCCTTGCTGACCTGCGCACAATGATAAAAACCAAGACGGTGGGGCAATCAATTATGTTTATCGTTCTTTTTCTGTTGGCGATGCTGGCGATCTTTGACACCCAGGTGTTTTCCATCTTTCGCCGGCGCCGGGAGATCGGTATGCTCATTGCGCTCGGTCTGACCCGGGCTCAGGTAATCGCCATGTTCACCTTTGAGGGCGCACTCTATGGCGTCCTTGCCACCCTGCTCGGCACAATTTACGGCACACCGCTTTTTATCTATCTTAGCGCTCGGGGCATCTCCTTTCCCGGCAGCGCCCAGTGGGGTTTTGCCCTGCAGGAAAGGATGTATCCGGTCTATCCGCTCAGTTTGATTCTCGGCACAACTCTGCTTGTTCTCATCACCGCCACCTTTGTCTCCTGGCTTCCCACCCGGCGCATCGCCCGACTCAAACCCACTGATGCCCTGCGGGGTAAAGGTATATGATTAAATTTATCTTCCGGGGCGTGCTGCGTGACCGCACCCGCACCCTGTTCCCATTCCTGACTGTGGCAATAGGTGTTGGCCTTGCCGTGTTCCTTGACGCCTATCTTCGGGGCACAACCGACAGCATGTTTAACACCACCGCCCGGCTCGTCTGCGGACACCTGATGGTAACAACCAGCGCTGGTGCCCATGCCGGTGAATACGCCACACCAGAACTGGCTCTCCTTGACGTCACACCCCGCCAGCAGGAACTGGAAAACTCCTATCCCGAGGTGGTCTGGACTCCCCGCATCCGCTTTGGAGGTATCATTGATATACCGGACTCAACCGGCATGACCCGTGCCCAGGTTCCTGTATCCGGGATGGCGGTTGACCTATCGCCTGGCGGTATTGAACACAAACTGCTCCGGCTGGACCGCATCCTTGTCCGGGGCAAAACACCCCGTAACACCAAACAGATTCTTTTAAGCGAACAGCTCAGCCAGCGGCTCGGGCTGAACCCGGGCGACCGGTTAACCCTGATCACAATGACCGCTGATGGTGGCATGGCGATTGCTGATTTCACCCTTGCCGGCACAATCCGGTTCGGCATAACAGCACTTGACCGTTCGGTGCTTCTCGATAGCATCGCTGACCTGCGGCAGACACTCGGACTTCCGGACGGCGCAACCGAAATTCTGGGCTTTTTTAAAAACGGGGTTTATAACGACCGGCGGGCAATAAACATCAGCCGTCACTATAACGCCCGGCACACACACCCGGACGAATTCTCTCCGCTGCTGCGTCCGCTGCGGGAAGCCAGCGGTATGGGACAGTTAATTGACATTGTCGCCAATGCCACCGGTCTGATCCTGACAATTTTTATTATTGCGATGGCGGTGGTACTCTGGAACGCCGGGCTGATAAACTCCCTGCGCCGGTATAACGAGATTGGCATCCGCCTGGCACTGGGTGAATCCAGCCGTGACATCTACCTCTCCCTGCTCGCCGAGGCGTTCTTTATCGGGTTATTGGGTTCAACCGCCGGCACCCTGCTCGGTCTTGGCGCCGGTTTTTATATGCAGCGGGTCGGGCTGAACATCTCCGGCATGATGAGAAACGCCACCGTGCTTATTGATGATGTCCTCCGTGCCCGAATCGCTCCGGTAACATTTTTTATCGGTTTTATCCCTGGTCTATTCGCCACCCTGCTCGGCAACGCCATATCCGGACTGGCGGTTTTTCGCCGTCAGACCGCCCAGTTAACCAAGGAGTTTTCCGAATGAAAAAATTACTTTTTCTTGCCCTCCTGACCGGCATCACACCACCGGACGGCAACCTGCTGCTGGAGAAGATTGACAAAAACATCTCCGGCACAACCCGTCGGCTGGTCGCGGAAATGCGGATTGTCCGGAAAAGGGGCACCCGCACCCTCCGGGTTCGCTCCTATGTTAAAGGAGACAGCGCGTTCACCGAATATTTGGCACCCGAAAGGGAAAAGGGGACAAAACTTTTGAAACTGGGCAAAGACCTCTGGATCTATACACCGGAATCAGACCGCACCATCCGCATCTCCGGACATATGCTCCGCCAGTCTGTTTCCGGTTCTGACCTTTCCTATGAAGATATGCTGGAGGAGACCAGGTTAAAAGATGCCTATACCGCCAGCACCATCGGCGCTGACTCATTAAATGGCAGACCGGTATGGGTTCTGGAACTTACCGCCCGAAAACCGGATATCGCCTACCAGAAACGTCGGCTCTGGGTGGATGGTGAGCGTCATATTGTGCTAAAAGAGGAGCGCTACTCCAGAACCGGAAAACTGCTTAAAACCACTGCGGTGCTGGAAACAAAACTGTTTGACGGACGATGGGTAGCAACACGGGCGACCTTTCGGGATATGCTGAGGGCAAACGGAGAGAACGAATCCCTGCCCGGCACCGAGTTCACTGTTGAAGAGGTGCAGTTTGATGCCCCGACCCCGCCCGGACTGTTTTCCAGGTCCTCACTGCGGCGCTGAAATCGCTGCTAAAAACAGCATCACATCTGAACAGAACCGGATTAAAAAATTAATCTATCTTTTTAGGTCTTTATGCTCTTTAAGTATTCTGCCAGCCGGTTCGGGTTTTTCCTTACCCTTCCTCCATCCCGGCTGAATGCCCCTGGTCCAAACCCTGCCACCAGCACCGCATCAGCAAGGGCAAGCAGGTGCCGGTTCTCTTTGCCAGGATGGGCAAAATGTCCGGGTAGATATTCTATGTAACCGTCTGCCAGTTTTCTCCTGATACTATCCTGCCCCGTATCCGGTGAAGAAAAAATAATGTGGTCTGGTGCCAGTGGTAAAAAAGATTCAATTGTTTCTGCTGCCACCGCACCGGTAAATTCCAGCCCGACCGAAAAAAATCCCGCCTCACGCAGCACCACCATCTCGTTTTTAATCACCTCCTGTCGGAAAGAAGAGGCTACCCGCAGGGTCATCTGGTCAAAACCAGACTCCCGGAGCACCTTTGCCCGGGCAAAGTCAACTGTATCCGGCACAACCACCATTGTCTGCTCCTCAGGCTCAACCCGCAGATAGTCATATACCGCCTGGAGAATCTGATAAAGTTCCTCCAGGGTAAGACAGGATGGACCGCATCCGCCAAAGTAAACTGTACCGAACACCGCTTTTTTATAGTTTTTGCTCCGTCCCTTTATCTCTTCTACCAGCGTTCTGACAAATCGTTCTGCCAACCTCGCACTGTATTCCTCTGGTTCGGTGCCAAACCGCCAGTCCGGCAAGCTACCAAAAGGCACGGTAATTGTAATCCCTGGTTTTTCTCCCACAGTTCTCAAAAATCAGCGCACCAGTTTACCAATCCGATTTAAACGCACCGCCCAGGGTGAAAGGATTATCCGGGCAATATTCGGGGCAGCACTGGAAGAAAAGTAAAGCACCAGCGGTTTACCCTTGACATAGCGCAGGTCCAGCGGTCCCCAGAACCGCGAGTCTTCGGAGTTGTCCCGGTTGTCACCCATGGCAAATATATGTCCTTCCGGCACAACCACCGGACCAAAGTT
>CAKZPX010000023.1 GCA_937139435.1 uncultured bacterium | reverse complement strand
TGGGAGGGCAAAGTCCAGCAGTGATGGCAAAACTTTAACCAGATGTGAGGAAAAATGAACCAGGAAACAAAAGACAGGATAAAGAAGGTCATAGAGGAAAGAATCAGACCCGGGATTAAAGGCGATGGCGGGGATATTGAACTGGTTGAGGTGACTGATGACGGTGTGGTGCGGGTTCAGTTAAAAGGGGCATGTGCCCATTGTCCTTTTTCCAGTATGACACTGGCAATCGGGGTTGAACAAACTCTGAAAGAGTTGTTTCCGGAGGTTGTCCGGGTAGACCCGGTGATTTAGTTCTATCTAAGGGTAGGGGACACCCTCAAGAAAGTTTTGACGATAGGCAAGGCTATAGGGGATAAGGTAGCAGGTAGTTGAATAAAATCCTACCCGGCGGGGACGGCGGACAAAACGGTCAATAAGGGCGGGCAGAGAATAAAAATGACTTTTTATCCATGCCGGTTCATCAGCCTTCAGGACCGGATGATATGAGATGGGGACAAGTTCTATCCTTCCATCAGGCTGGTTACTGATAAATCTGGTTTCAATAAAATCAAGGTCAATATGCGATAGAATCCGGGCAATTCCGGGAAAGTCGGTTTCATCAACCCTCAGGGTTAATTTCGCTCCAACCAGCATCCGGCGGGACTGAAGAAACTTAACCCGACGGTAAAGCTGTTTTACCACCCCGGGGTCTTTTAATGCCTGGTGGATACGGGGAGAGAGAAATGTGTCATTGAGAAAAATTATCTTTGTCCCGGCTTTGGCGATGAGGCGGATAAAATCCCGGTAATGGAAGAGCGTATCGCCAGCATGTACCGTCCAGTGGCGGCGGTAATTCCAGAGCCACCGAAAAACCTCGGTATAATAATCAGGAAAGCGGGCAATATCCTCATCAAGAAGATGAATATGTTTTCCCGGTAAGGAGAGAACCTCGCCGATAACCTCTTCCTTGCGGCGGAGAAGCGTGACATTCCGGTAGTAAAGATACTCCGGACAGATGATACGGAGATGATCAGGACAGGCACAACCACGAACAAAATGGATGGACTGATAGCCATTATTCATCATAGGTTTTTTCCCGATGTTTGGTTTGGGAACGACGTAATTGGGGCGGTCGGGTGCCTCGTAAAGCAATTTTAACCGTTGCTGCCGGGCATCACGAACAATATCTGCAAAGATAGTTGTTATGTCACCTTTTACCCGATGGGTTGCCCAGGGTGGAGGGGTGTCGCCCCAGGCGGTTACCTGTGGGCCAAATAAGACAACAGGCTGGTCTATCCGCAAGAACTCCTCTACCAGCCAGCGGGCTATTTTTTTCTGTGTGAAATCAACGCGAACTAATACCAGGTCATATTCCCGGGAAGGTTCTAATGGTTGAACCCGGGCGTCAAGATAGAAAAACTCATCGTTGACAGCAAGGGTAGCCAGTCGACTTATCTCGGTATCAGGACGAAGCAATAACCAGGGACCTTTTGGCGGATATCCCCTGGTAAACTGCTGTGCCTCGTGGGCCAGGGCAATTGCCAGGATTTTCACTTCTGCACCAGACGTCGGAGGTCGTTAAAAATGGTCAAAATAATGATGAGTACAATGAGCACCCAGCCGATATTGGTTGCCCAGCTCATTTCTTTTTCGGAAAGGCGGCGGCGTCGGAGACCACCAATAATATCAAGGAGAATTCTGCCACCATCAAGAATGGGTATCGGTATCATATTGACAACAAAAAGATTAATTGACAGAAGTGCCCAGAGGGCAAGAAAGTATTCTGCGCCCCAGGATGCGCCTTCGTAGGCGATTTTCGCCACCATAATTGGTCCACCGATCGCGCGGGTGGAAATCTGCCGGGTAATAACTTTGTAGATAATGACGAATGTCTGAACCGTGATGTAACCGGTGCGGCGCAACGCCTCCCACAGGGCACGGGGCAACGAGAGAGAGATTTTGGGCAACCTGACCCACACGCCAATCTGCCCAAATCGTTCTTCGGACATCTGGTCTCTTTCAACGGACGGTATGATCGAGTCGGTTATAAGAGCATCGCCCCGCTGATAGATTATCGGGATTTTATTACCGCCATTTTCCCGCACAATTTCAACAAATTCCTCCCAGCGTTTGATTGGTACATCGGCAACTGCAATGATTTTATCTCCGGGTTGCAGTCCAATTTTTGCTGCCGGACTGCCCGCCCGAACCCGGTCAATGATTGGTGCCATAAATGGTTCAAGTTCATTTGTATCCGGCACCTGGTAGTCAAAGAACAGGATTTCTTTTTCCCGCAGAACGGTCAGCTTAATTTCTTTTCTCCGGTGCAGTTGCAGAAACCTCTCCAGGTTTTCGAAACCAGGGATGGTTTCTTTTTCTGCCTTTATTATAATGTCTCCGGGCGCAAGCCCGATTGCCTCAGCCTGGGAACCGGGTAAGGGGTCGATAACCGGAGGCAGGTACTTTATTCCGAAACTGAGATACATTACCACCATTAACAATAAGCCCAGGATAAGGTTTGATACCGGACCGGCGCCAACTACAGCGATTCGCACTCCCAGCGGTTTTGTGCTGAAACCTCCTTCATCAGGATTTTCTTCTCCGGTCATTTTTATATAGCCACCGAGCGGGATGAGCGATAGCCGATATTCGGTTTCGCCTATTTTACGTTTAATGATTGCCGGACCAAAACCAATGGAGAAAGATTCCACCGGAATATTAGTAATTTTTGCCACAATGAGGTGCCCGAATTCATGAAATGTAATCAGAACACCGATGAACAAAACCACCAAAATTATTGATGTTGCCATTTATTCTCCTGAAACAAGGTTTATTAATTTAAGGGCGTAGTCGGTTGCCCGGCGCTCGGCTTGCTGTAGTATCGACAGACTTAAACGCGCCCTTTTTTTCTTTTTCATATGTTCTTTAAGCGTCTTCTCTATTATATCAGGAATCAGTTCAAAGGCAATTTTCCGATTAAGAAAAGCCTTTACCGCCACCTGATTGGCGGCATTGAGTACACAGGGGGCTGTTGCTCCATAGCGAAGCGCTTCATAGGCAAGCTGTAAGCAGGGGAAGCGTCTGGTGTCAGGTGGGAAAAAATGCAGGCTTTTTATCTCGGTTAGATTCAGGGGGGCAACAAGTGATGGCACCCGTCTTGGATAGGTGAGGCAGTACTGGATCGGCAGGCGCATATCCGGTCGGGACAATTGTGCCAGAATAGAGCCATCAACGAATTCAGCCAGAGCGTGAACCACCGATTCCGGGTGGATAACTGTTGCCACCTTATCCGGGGGTATGCCAAAGAGTTTTACCGTTTCGATCACCTCCAGTCCCTTATTCATTAACGTTGCGGAATCAACCGTGATCTTCTTACCCATTTTCCAGGTTGGGTGTTTGAGGACACTGTCAATGGTTGCATTCTTCGGTGGTCCATTTTGCCAGAACGGTCCCCCAGAAGCGGTGAGGATTAGACGGCGGATAGATTTAATCTCCTGTCCGGCCAGGCATTGGTGCAGGGCAGCGAGTTCTGAATCAATCGGCAGGATTTTGCCCTGAAAGCGCCGGGCGGTTCTTGCTACAATTTCACCATAACTGACAAGGATTTCTTTTGTAGCAAGTGCTACCGTTTTTCCTGATGATAAAGCGGTTAGTGTGGCATTGAGTCCGGCGGTGCCGCTGATTGCCATAATAACAATATCAATCTTCGGGTCAGCAGCGATGGGAACAAGGGCGTCGATACCAGCAAGAACCTGATATTTTCGTCCTAAACGATCTTTTACCTTTTGCGCTGCCTCCGGGTCAGATACTATGATCGTTTCCGGTTGATAGCGACTGGCCTGGGCACAGATCTGGTTCACCGACTGCTGGGCGGCAATGGCAACGAGTTGAACCTCGTGTTGGAGGTGGTTGATTACCTCCAGTGCGGAACGACCGATAGAACCGGTAGAACCGAATACAGCAACACCTCTTTTTTTCATAACAGCGCCTGACAGATCAACGAGTCTTCCTTGGTGGTGACTTTAATGTTCAACCTTGAGCCAGGAAGCAAATGAGGAGTAATATCCAGTTTCTCTATCAATTCGCAATCATCGGTGGCACTGATTCTTTCTGCCCGGGCATAGGCATAGCCACGGCGAATAAGGTTGATAGAGAAGAATTGTGGTGTTTGAATGGCGACCAGCCCGGAACGGTCAACTGTCCGGATAATTCGGTCACCATTAACAACTTCTTTAATGGTGTCTGTTACCGGAATGCCAAAGGCGACAGCCTGGTAACGGCGACAGACGGTAAATCCCAGGATGAGCATGTCGGTGGATAACATAGGTCGGACGCCGTCGTGGATCGCGACATAACCGTCATCAGGGAGATATAAAAGTCCCTGTTCAACCGAGTCCATTCGCTCTTTGCCACCCGGGACGACCGCAATTAGCTTCTTAAAGCGGTACCGGCGGACTAACCTTTTAACGAAATTAATCCGGGAGGGGTTAGTTACGATAACAAATCCGTTGACCAGACGACATTGTTCAAATATTCTGGCGCTGTAGAAAATTAATGGTCTTCTTTTTATAATGGAAAATTGCTTTAACCCGCCGAATCTCTTTCCTCGCCCCGCAGCAACAATAATACCAAAGTTGGCTTCTTGGTGGTCTGTCACATTACTGCTCGGGTGGTTAAGATTTTTCTGGTATCGGGAAATAGTTAATTTTCATTGCTTCCCGAACCAGCGCCATTGTTTTTTCGCCTTCGGCGCGTGCTCGTCTGGTACCGGTCTGCAAAATATCCCAGACGGTATCGGGATTTTTTTCCAGTTCGGCACGCCGGCTGCGGATTGGTTCCAGAAACTGATTGAGCACAGCAGCGAGTCTTTTTTTACAGGGGACACATCCAATCGTACCGTTGCGGCAACGGTCTTCAATATCAACAACTTCATCAGGATTAAAGACTTTGTGGTAGCTGAATACCACACACACCTCAGGATGTCCTTTGTCGTGCGGATGAATTCTTGCCGGGTCGGTTACTGCCCGATTTACCTTCTTTTGTACCTCTTCAGGAAGGTCAGATAGATATATGGCATTGCCGAGACTTTTTGACATCTTGGCGTTCCCGTCTAATCCGATGAGTCGTGGATTTAATATCTGTTCTGGTTCAATCAGAACCGGTCCGTAGATGGCGTTAAATTTTCGGACAATCTTGCGTGTTAGTTCAATATGTGGTGCCTGGTCTTC
>CAKZPX010000022.1 GCA_937139435.1 uncultured bacterium | reverse complement strand
AAAAAGTAAAACTGTACACCTCACCGGTTGCTACCGGATCACCGTTATCTGTCCTTCCATCCCAGATAATCACTCCCGGCGGGTGCCCCTTTTGTCTGACCCGACGAACCGTCTCGCCAACCGAATTGGCAATAACCAGTTCCCAGACCGCTACTCTCTGTTCAAACGAGGGCAAAAATACCAGAATGTCTCCATAGATAAGGTTCCGCTCCACCGGAACCCTTAAGAAAGAAGAGTGAATAAAATGGTGGGGAATAGTCAACGAATCAACCGATTTTAACAACGCGTCATCAAAGACATAGCTTTCGGGTGCAAGCAAATCATTAACTGGCGCCCAGGGATCAATCTGCGGGGGGAAGAAAAATTTCTGGTCGTATATCTTTATCTCACCCTCACCGGTAATTACCTCTTCTCCAAGATGATGCTCAGCACCGGTGTTACCGGAAACGGTGTTATCTTCTACCTGTCCGAAAATAAGCACCGAGACTAGAAAAAATAACATCATATTACGATAGTTGAAAAACAAATGTTATATCACCCCACTGGTCTTCTGCTTTCACACCCGCTTCCAGAGGAGCAAACTCCCATTCCCGCAACGCATCAACAACAACCTGGTCAAGGTCAGGATATCCGGAACTGGATACAATCTGAGGAACTCCCTTCACTTTACCATTGGGCATTACCCATAGCCGAACTGTGGTCGTCCCGGTGATTCGTTGCTCAAGTGCCCATCTCGGATACCGGGGTTTAACCTTCCGCAAAATTTCCCGTTGCGATATTGGACCGGCTATCTGAAAACTGGTTCCTTTACTTATTGGCATCTGAATTGCTGTCTGGGGTTGAGGACAGGTCTGAGGCAACACCGCTGTCCCGCTGGGTTTGCTCAACGCACGATGTTCTATAGAAAGTTGCGGTTGCACCTGTGCCTGCGGAACACCGGGAATACCAACTAAACCCGCTCCTCCTCCGCCACGCCCCCCACGACTGAGTGCGATTGGCGCCTGAGCAAGAATTTCATCGGTAGTCTGGGAAGACCCACTGCCACCAATTCGGATAACATCCATGTCACCTCCACGAGCGATTTCGTAACGTTCAAGTTCTATCTTCGCCTGCGATGAAGAACGTTCTAGGGTAGCAGTCATATCTAATGGCGCCACCTCTTCTGCTGCAACACCGGCGGCGTAATTAGGAGGGGTGACAGGAGAAACCACCTCATCACTACCACCGGTTACCGGCGCCGGTTGGGAAGCAATGACCCTGGCAACCTCCGGACGATAGGTTACATCCATAAAACTGATCTCTTGAAGGTCTAAAGATGCCCCGGAAGGTGGACGAGAGCGAGAAAAAAAGACTATCCCCAGTAAATGAAACAGCGCCGACAATAAAAATGCTCCCTCTAAAACCCAGTTACGTCTGTGCATCTCCATCATCCGCCCCGACTAATTTTCTTTGTCGCACAAGCGATGCGCAATGCACCCGCCTGCCGCGCAGAGGCAATAATCTCTAAAACCGTAGAATGCAAACACTCTTTATCTGCTCTTATCACCACGAGGATATAAGGGTCTCTTGCTATCTCTGCAGCAATACGGTCCTGCAACTCCATCAGGTCTGCCACCGGCTCATCATTAAAAAACAACTGTCCAGCAGCAGTATAGGTTACGGTAACATCGTTTTCGGTTTTTCTCTCCGCAGTATGGGTCTCAGGAACATCCACCGGTGTGGCGTTATGCGTTAAAACCATCGGTGCCACCATCATCATAACCAGAACAAGAATTAAACCAACACACGCCATCGGCAAAATGTCAATATTAGGAGCATCCTTTTGAGTCACTTTTGCCTCCTTGTTCTGAGGAGAGCCACATCAGCCGCCCCGCTCTGTTTTGCCATATCCAGAACCAGCATTACCCGTTCGTATTTAACCTGATCCTCGGCTGCCACAATTACCCGTCGCTCTATACTTCGTTGCATTAAACGGGGTAAAAGATCGGCAAGGTTTTCATAAGACACCTGCGCTTCATTCAGAATTATCTTGCCGTCGTTGGTAAGGAATATATTTGCTTTAATATCCGAACCGGATTCACCCGTCCCCGCCCGGGTAACACCGGGCGCGGAAACAAAAATCCCCGTCTCAAAAAATATCGGAATGGAAACAATAAAGGCAATAACAAGCGCAAGGGCAATATCAACCAGTGAGTTTAATATCAAACCGGAATTACGGTAGCGCTCAAAACTCCTGCGCCGTTTCATTAGAATCTCCAGGTTGTATCCTCCGCTACTACCGCCTGCGGCGCCGCAGGGGTCGGGTTGGGTTGTGTCTGCGTCATTACCGTCTCCCCGTGTTCTTTACGATAACGCGCCAGGAGCACTACCAACCGCTCAGCGATACTCTCCAGCGCCGTTGTCAAATCTATTGACTTCTTGGAGAAATAGTTATAGAAAAAGAGCACCGGAATGCCAATGAAAAGTCCAAATGCTGTGGTGAATAACGCCTCAGCAATACCCTTGGACACCACTGCCGGACCACCAGAACCGGTTAGCGCGATGTTGCCAAAAGCCCCGATTAAACCGGTAACCGTTCCTAACAACCCCAGAAGTGTTGCGGCGTTGGCTAAAGTACCCATGCCACCCAAAAGACGTTCGTACTTTATCCGCTCTTCCAGAATCAGACTGTACAATAGGTCCGAGAGCTCCTCGCCACCGAGAGCGATGTTCTCTAACGCCACCACAAACAAACGCCCCAGAGGGTTATTCTGTTTACGGCTCCATTCCAGCGCCTGAGTTGCCCCTGACTGCAACAATATCCGACGCAGTTCCATCAACCCCTTCGTCGGATTGAACCGATTACGGGTAAAATACCAGAATCGTTCCAGAATTAGTGCCAGTGCCGCAATTGAAGCAAAAAGCAAAATTATCATTACGATACTGCTTTTTAAGATACTAACGATACTCTGACCCATTATCATGGTCTATCTCTCTCCTTCTTTTGATTGTTCCTCTTCTCTAATCGGCTGGGGCACCGAAACAGTTCCTGACGCCCCTCCCATTTCCGATCCCCCGGATCGCCCCTTCCCCAGACGCTCCTGGCAGATTGCAATATTCTTCTCTGCATTCACCCTGTATTCAGAATCAGCAAAGGAGTCAATCACCGTCTGAAACGCCTTTAAGGCAGACTTATATTCTCCGGCGTTAAAATAGGCGATGCCAAGATTAAATACCGCTCCTGCCCGTTGCTCATGCTCCGGGAAGTAATTAAGAAATTTTTGATAAGCCTGAGCCGCCTCTGACCATTTTTTCAAATTGGCGTAAGATTCAGCGGTTAACAACTGTGCATCACCGGCAATCGTTGAATTGGGATAGTTCACCACCGCCTTTTGCAACTCTACGATCGCATCTTCGTAACGACCGGCGTCAAACAGCTCCTTCCCTTTTACGAACTGTCCCTGAGCTGCCATTTCCGACTGGGGAAACCGGGTTAAAAACTCCCGCAAAACGCTTGAATCCTCCTGACCGGCAAGATAATAACTCATCTCCAGACTCCTGCGCACTCCGGGCACCTGCGGGTCGGATGGATATAAATCCAGGAACTTCTGATACGCCCGAATTGCATCAAGATATTGCCGGCGATTATAATAACACTGCGCAATAAGCGCCTGCGCTGCGGGGGCAAGGGGGGAAAACGGATAGCGCTCAATCACAAAATTAAATGTGGCAAGTGCCTTGTCGTATTCCAGCGCTTTGAAATATGTGTCGCCCGCCCGAAACGCCGCCTCGGCAACTTTCAAATTGCCACCCGGAAAACGATTCATTAGTGTGGTCCAGGCGTCAACCGCCTGACCGTAATACTTCATCTGGTAGTAACAGTAACCAGCATAGAAATAGCCCGGCACAGCGGCAACCGGATTATCCGGAAATGTGTTGCTCAACGCCTCAAATACATCCAGCGCTTTTAAATACTCACCCTGATTGAACAAACAGTAGCCATACCCAAGATAGGCATTGATTGTAAAAAGGGTGTCGACAAGCCGGGCGTTCAATAATCCTTTAAATCCGGCAATCGCCTCATCAAGACGACCGAGATGATAGAGTGCATAACATCTACCCAACTGGGCATAAGGGGCGACATCAGAACCGGTAGGGTGATTGTGAGCCTGCTGATAATAATTCTCGGCTTCGTTATATTTCTGGCTGTAATAA
>CAKZPX010000021.1 GCA_937139435.1 uncultured bacterium | reverse complement strand
GGAGATTGGACGTCCCGTCTCGGAAGCCGACGTGCGTGAGGCGCGGCGCGTTGCCGTGCTCGGCGCCAGCGTCCGCAGGCAACTGTTCGAACAGAATCCGAAGCCCATCGGAGAGCGGATCTACGTGAACGGCTATCCGTACGAAGTCATTGGCGTCATGGGCGAGAAGGAGCAGAACAGCTCCTACGACGGCTGGGATAACGACAAGATCCTGATCCCGCACACGGCGCTGCTGCGCGACGCGCCTTCCGACCGGCAGGTATACGCCGAGCATCGCCTGTATGGGTTCCTGTACCGTCCGGCGGACATCTCGAAGTGGGAAGAGGCTCAGCGGCAGGTGCGTGAAGTGCTGGGGCGGGCGCACGGCTTCTCGCCCACGGACAAGGGTGCGCTGCGGATCTTCGATTCCATCGAGAGCGCGCAGATGTTCGACGCCATCTTTAATGCCACAGAGATTTTTCTGGGCGCGGTGGCGCTGATCACGCTGTCGCTGGGAGGCATCGGAGTGATGAACACCATGATGATCGCCGTGGCGGAGCGGACCAACGAGATCGGACTGAAGAAAGCGCTGGGTGCGACGCGGCGGCGCATCCTGCTGGACTTCTTTCTGGAAGGAGTTCTGCTGGCAGTGTTGAGCGGCGCAGCAGGATTGGTGCTGACGTTTCTGGTGTCGGGCGCCGTGAACTCCATGCCTCTGCCGGCAATGTTTGCGGGATTGCCCGTCCAGTGGAAGACGCTGGCTCTGGCTACGCTTGCGCTGGGCACGGTGGCGGTGGTCGGGCAGATATCGCTGAGGGCGGTGGTGATGCCCGAAGGGTTGGCGCCGGACAGGCGGCGCTCCGGCAGACACTTGCCGGTTAGATAGTTTCTTCAGGTAACAGCAGCTTCTTTAAAACATTTTCCGCCAGTTTCTGGCGCTGGGTGGTGTCGGTAACCGGCGAGGGCAGGATGTCGTAGTCAACTGCCATATAATCAGGAGAGAAGTATGGTTGCTGGGTCATGAAGTCCAGCGCCTGGATGCGTTCATTGTCCTTTAAGAAGAACTCCACCTGTTTTTCTATCTCCGGATAGATGGGCAGATAGCAGGAAAGGGTCATTGCGTAGCGGTCAAGGGTTACCGGTCTGCCTTCGCTGACCAGAACCGCCATTCGCACCCGCTGCGGGGTAAACTGTCGGTGGTGAAGTTCATTGATGAGCTGGGCGACATCGGCGGGGGTGAGGTCGGTGTCATCACCGATGATGTTGAATACCTGCTTGATTATCATTTCACCCACTCTGGTGTTAGTGAAGCGCCAGCTGGCACGGATGATGGTGTTAATAAAGTTTAATGTGTTGCGGCAGCGGTCAAGGTCATCATAGGTTAATCCATAGCGCTGGCGAACAAACTTGAGCGCCTGGTTCGGGTCAGCCAGTTTTTGTTTGCCAAGGCGGATGGGCGGAATAAAGGAACGGAGGAGACGGAACACCATCCGGAATGTGTCAAAGTCAAAGGCGATGAAGCGGTGGATTTTGATGCCGAGCAGGTTTTCTACGGTGCGTCGGAGCAGCGGTTCACCACCAATGGCATGGGTATGGGTGAGTTTTTCCATCCGGCTGAAGTCGGTTGGTGACTGGGCGGTGGTAACACCGGGGACAACCACCAGAAGGTCGCGGGGCAGGGTAACAAAGTTGACCCAGTTGGAGGCAAGATTGATATGGCAGACAATCACCACATCAGCGTGTGCGGTCTTCTCCCGGGGGATGCGGGTGGCGCCACCACGGTCAAGTGCCGGGTTGAGTGCCCGGGCATCCTTGCCGATAATCAGGATGTTGATTTCGCCACCCGGTCCGGGCATCAGGGTGGTGGTAATCTGGCGATAGCCACGGGGAAGAAAAAGGTAGAGGACAATACCCAGTAGAAAAAGAAACAGCAACACGGCGATTGCCGGTAATATCAGCCGGCGAGTTTTAGACGGTGACATGGAGTTTAATCGGGTAACCGGTGAATTTAAACTGCTCCCGGATCAGGTTGACGACATAGCGCTGATAGCGGGTGTCAGCGGCATCAGGGTCAGAAAGGCGCAGACGAAAGACCGGGGGACGGATACCGGTCTGGCTGATACCGAGGACCCGCACCTTTATCCCCGGTGGGTTGCTTTTCAGTTGTTCCAGCAGGGTGAGGTTGAGGAATTTTTTACTCAGGCGCATCGCACCGGAATGATATACCGCCTTTGCCTGGCGGATGACATCGGTCACACCTTTTCCCTTTAACAGCGAGGTGTAGACCAGCGGGGCGTAACTGACAAACTGGAGGCGGTTGGTGATGAACTCTTTAACCTTTTTCTCCAGTTGACGGGGAATTAAGTCGGTTTTGTTGGCGACAACCACCAGCCCTTTACCGCGTTCGGTCACGAGGTTGATAATCCGTTTATCCTGGGTGGTTGGACCTTCGGTGGCGTCAATCATTATCAGGGCGATATCACTACGGTCAATGGCGGTGATCGCCCGGCGCACCGAGTAAAACTCCACCGGTGCGGTGATATGGGAGCGCCGACGGATACCGGCGGTGTCAATGACCCGAAAAATGGTGTCTTCCCACTGAAAGATGTCCTCCACGGTGTCGCGGGTGGTTCCAGGTAACGGGGTGACGATCGCCCGTTCCCGTCCGAGAAGACGGTTGAGCAGGGTTGATTTGCCAACATTGGGTCGGCCGAGGATTGCCAGGGCAATCTCTTTTACCGGGGCGCTGGGTCTCCTGTCCGAAGGCAACTGGCTGATAACCTGTTCCAGGAGTTCGGCAACGCCGGTCCCATGCTCGGCAGAAATGGGAAAGATTTTTTCGTTGCCCAGCCGGTGAAAGTCGCTGAGTTCAAAATTCTTTTTATCCCATTTATTAACTGCAAGGAGAAACTGTTTACCCTGCTGGCGCAGGCGCAGGACGATGTCCTCATCTGCGGGCAGGGGTCCGGTGGTACCATCCACCACGAGGATGACGACGTCCGCTTCATTGATGGCGATGTTGACCTGACGGGCAATTTCCTGCTCAATTGTGGCGGTGGTGTTCGGGACAAAACCACCGGTGTCAATTACAGTAAATTGTCGTCCCTGCCACTCAGCGGTGCGGATTAACCGGTCGCGGGTGATGCCCGGTTCCCGAAGGGTGATGGCGATCCGACCACCAGCGATGCGGTTAAACAGAGTTGATTTGCCGACGTTGGGTCTGCCGACGATTACCACAGTTGCCATGAGATTAATAGCCTAATGGATGACAGCAATGAGTCAAGAGGAGTTTCTGGTTGCCCCGGTAAATTAAGGGAGATGAAAGTTGGGAATAATAAAATGAGAGGCGGAGACTGAAAAGGTGCCGGGTAAAATCAGCGGTTAGATGCCGGGTTAAAATTGTGGCGAGAATGATAATCTCTTTCTTTTCGGGCCGATAAATCAGGGCAGTTCTGCGTTTGGTAGTGGTTGCGGTTGAGAGATGCGGTCAGCGCCGGAATAGTATAATAAGTAGAACAGCGATTGCGCCGAGGAAGAGGATGCCGCCGATTGCACTCCAGATGTAGCGCTGGATGTGAACCTCTTCGTATTTTTCTTCAATTTCAGGAATTTTCAGCGGGTCGGTGGGAGAACGGGTTTCATCTTTGACCATACCCTTAAATTCCAGATGGCACATCTGACAGGATTTGTGCAGGCGGGGCATCAGATGACCACATTCGGGACAGAAGTAGCGGTCGCCGCGTTTGATAATTGGCGCTTCTGACATAGCCGTCCTCACTAAATAATAGTAAGAAAAACTGGGAATGTCAAGTGTTGCGGTTGTCACAGCCTTCAGGTCGCGATTTTTAAGCCCGGGCTTGTTTCAGAGCGATGGGAAAGGTGTTTTTTTAAAGTGCTGCCTGCGTCTTAATCTTCCTCAGTCGGGGTGTTTTTTTGCCTGTAAGTTCTCCTTGACAGGGGGCAATTTTCCCTCAAAATAGAGGAAGTTGCACTATGAGGCAACGAGGAGACGATGGTTTTCAACCGCCCCTCAAGGGCAGAAAGGAGCACTAAATGCCAAGAGGACAAGTGTTAATGAACCGCACGGTTAAACTTACCGATGCGATGCAACCGGTGTTCGGTCCCGGCAAGGTAATCAAGGTTAAGGACATCAACAAGAAACTGTGGGCGTATGTAAAGAAATATAAATTGATGACCGGGACCGGTCCGTTGATGAAGAGGTCAATCAAACTGACTCCGGACCTGCAGGCGCTTTTCGGCAAGAAGAGTGCGGTCAAGGTCGGAGAGATGATGAAACTGCTCTGGGCATACATCAGGAAGAACAACCTCTTCTGAAATAGCGGCAAAGTAACAGCAGAATCGGGCAACCCCTGAAAGCCAGGGGTTGCTTTTTTAAAAACATAAACAGAATGGTGTTGCAGGGTGTGCTGTTTATCGTTCGGTTTTTCAACTGGTTATAATTCTTTGCCAGATGGTTTTAAAAATCAATTTTTCTGCTTGACTTTTAGATAAAAGTTTATTATTATTAAGTTAGCCAATTTAAACGAGAAAATATGCTCTTTGACAATTTGGAGAAGAGGCAGGCTGATATTCACCTCAAGCTACTAAGAGCACATGGTGGATGCCTCGGCAGTTGGAGGCGATGAAGGGCGTGGTAAGCTGCGATAAGCGCCGGTGAGCTGCACACAAGCTTTGACCCGGTGATTCCCGAATGGGGAAACCCGTACGGAGTACTATCCGTACATCCCGGAATGAATCCATAGTTCCGAGAGGCTAACCCGGAGAAGTGAAACATCTCAGTACCCGGAGGAAAAGAAAACGAATGTGATTCCCTGAGTAGTGGCGAGCGAAAGGGGAACAGCCTAAACCGATTTCGGCGTTAAAGCCAGCGGGCGTTGTCGGAACGGGGTAGTGGGACCGGATTGCGCTGACCGCTGTGAGGCGAGGGAGTTACAAAAGCCGGCTGTTAGCCGAAGTCTTCTGGAAAGAAGCGCCATAGCGGGTGATAGCCCCGTAGGCGAAAACAGCAGGCTCTCCCGCGATCTGGCTCCCGAGTACCACGGGGCACGAGAAACCCTGTGGGAATCCGGCCCGACCACGGGCTAAGGCTAAATACTCCCAACTGACCGATAGTGCACCAGTACCGTGAGGGAAAGGTGAAAAGAACCCCTGGCGGGGAGTGAAATAGAACCTGAAACCGTATGCTTACAATCAGCGGGAGCTAGCTGGTGCCTTTCCGCAAGGTTTGGTGCCAGCGGTGACCGCGTGCCTTTTGCATAATGAGCCGGCGAGTTATTCTATGCAGCGAGGTTAACCCGCTTTGCGGGGAAGCCGGAGCGAAAGCGAGTCCGAATAGGGCGCTAAGTTGTATGGAATAGACCCGAAACCCGGTGAGCTACCCATGGCCAGGATGAACTTCGAGTAACATCGAAGGGAGGTCCGAACCGGTGGGCCTTGCAATACCCTCGGATGAGCTGTGGGTCGGAGTGAAAGGCTAACCAAACCGGGTGATAGCTGGTTCTCCCCGAAATGCTTTTAGGAGCAGTCTTTTGGGTTTAATGGTGGAGGTAGAGCACTGAATGGGCAAGCTCCTGCTAAGCAGGAGCGAACTCAATCAAACTCCGAATGCCACCATTCCAGACCAAAGGAAAGAGGCGGCGAGGGATAAGCTTCGTTGCCGAGAGGGGAATAACCCAGACCATCGGCTAAGGTCCCTAAGTGTAGGCTAAGTGGGAAAGGATGTGAGATTGCTAAGACAGCTGGGATGTTGGCTTAGAAGCAGCAATCATTTAAAGAGTGCGTAACAGCTCACCAGTCGAGTGGCCTTGCA
>CAKZPX010000020.1 GCA_937139435.1 uncultured bacterium | reverse complement strand
TAGCCGCCATCGGTTTAGAAATCAACACCCCGACCATTGTCCCGGAAACTGTCCGGCTCCCGTAATACCGGATCTCAATGCCGCGCCGCGCCCTCACCACCAACCAGGCAAACGGTATTGAACCGCAGAGGTAGCCGATAACCAATGCCAGAAACAAAATCCTGAGCTGCATCAGCAGGATTTCTGTTTATAGATTACAAGAAAACCATTTTCCCCGGCGCTGCTGAGGGCACGGATTTCAAACTGCCAGCCAGCCAGCGCCAGTTCCATAAACGCCTTTTGCTCTCGCTCCATTTCGGTGAATTTCAGACGCAACTCCCGGGCGATATCAACATTAAATATCGCATCCAGCGATACCTGACCATTACTCAGACTACTGGTAGCGGTATTACTGTTAAAGACGACATCGCCATTTTTATCAAGGACAATCAGTCCGATTCGCTCCTCGTTTGCTCTCACCAGTAGCGCCAGTCTTATCAGACGGAGCCTGTCCAGTTCCTCGTGTAAGCCCTTCATTTTCTGCCGGGTGCGATACCACATCACGGGGAAAAACAGGGCATAGCCAACCCAGTTGACAAAAAAAGTAACAACATAACGGGGAATACGACGGAAATAACTAAAAAAGTTAACCAGCCGAAATTGATAAATCTCCCGTCGACGCTTGGCAAGACGGGTAGGTAAGCGGGGGGGCAGTGCATAGCCAAAGCGCATGGCTATCCTCTGCACCTCGGTCTCCAGCCCTTCCGAAACATGGATATGAAAATGGGTTGTCCCATCAATCACATTAAAGGTCATCTTGGGATTGGGCAGCCGATTGTCCAGTGCCAGAAAAGCCTGCCGGAGCTCCTCAGCCACCTCGCCCTGCACACAGCCTTCAACACAGAAACCACGTAACTCCACGGGCTGGTGCCGATAGATAAGACGCCGTCCCAGTTCCGCATGCCGGCGCACCTCTTTTATTACCAGCTGATACCGTTCCTGAAGTTTCACATCCCGATGCAAACCCAGGGTGCGCAATAGTGCCCAGAGCAAAAGGGTAAAACCAAAACCGCCGGCATCCACCATTCCCTGTTCCCGGAGAATTTCCACCTCCTGCACCCTGGGATTGAGTAACTCAGTTGTTGCCGCCAGATAGGCGTTAACCAGCACATTACGAAATGTGGGCAACCGGGTAAAAGCTTCTTTTGCACATTCCGCTGCTGACCGCATAACGCTGAGAATCGTCCCCTCCCGGGCGTCATCACCAAAATATCTGTAACAACGCTCGCTACCCGCCTCCAATCCTCCCACCAGAACCGAAAGTGTCAGTGTGCCTTCTGTTGCATACCTCTGCACATAATCGCTGAACCCGAGAAAATAGGCAGCAATCGCCCCACCGGAATAACCACCACCCTTCCGGGCAATACGGGTAGTGACCTGCTTAATCGCCTGCCGAAAGTCGGTCATAGGTTCTATCCCGACACCGGCATCTATCAATGGCGAAAGAAGGTTGGAACCAGTATCACCATCTCGCACCGGAAAGACGTTAATCGCATTTACCGCCCGTTGAAAAAAACGCAACTCATTTTCCACCTCTTGGAGGAATCTGAGAAACACCCCGGTAGAAAGAGAGGTGTAACCGAGCCCGAGCGCACCGCACGCCACCAGCGCACTACCAGTGTGCACACCAATCACCGGACTGGCACGCTCAATGAGAACCGGGTACGCAAGATTGAATTCACTCTGATTCTGAATAGCCTGTTGCAATCGCTGTGCCGCATCTAATACCTCACTACCGGTATAAGCGACATTTACCGCAATCAATTCGCCAAAACCCACCCTCTGCCGGATGGCATCAAGAATATAACGCTCCAGCTGCCCTCTCCGGATTAGCGCCATAGCCCGGGGGCGGTCGGTCTCAAGAATAAAAACCGGCAAAACCCTTAATGTCTTCAACAGGGGGTGAGCGAGTGCTGTGAGAAAAGCCGGGATTGCCACCCTGCCGCTACGACGCAATCGACGGACATCCAGCAAACCTCCAATCACGAACCCCCGACCAATTTTATCCGTAACAAACCCGATTACCTCTTCTAGACTTCTGCCCGCTGCTGCATACTCAGCGGTTAGCCGGGCAAATAGACTTAGCGTCAAAAACGCCTGTTCAGCAAAAACCACAATCCGGTTATGATATTCGCGTGCCAGTTGCTGTGCTGCCTGGAGAGTATTTTCGTAGACAGCAGATAGTCTGCCGCTGACCACAAAACATACGATATCGCAGTCAAACTTCTTGATTAACCCCTCCAGTGTATCCTTAATCTCCCAGACCCCACCCGCCTGCGTGTTAGGCTGAACCTGTAGAGAAGAGGAATCAAGCCACCGGTAAAGGACATCATTGTCTCCCTGCTTTATACGTTCCTCAACATCTGCTGGTAGAC
>CAKZPX010000019.1 GCA_937139435.1 uncultured bacterium | reverse complement strand
TGCTTGCGAATACGCCAGCAGAAAGAGCCGGTTTGAGAGCGGGTGATGTGATTTTAGCCATAAATAATGAACCGGTTAGCGGGGTGGCGAGTTTTAGGAATCGGATTGCGGAGTTGAAGCCCGGCACAGAAGTTATGTTGACCATTCTTCGGGACAGAAAGCGAATCGAGAAAAGGGCAACCCTGGCTGAATTTCCCGAGGAGGTCCAGGCAGGTACCCGGCGCGAAAAGAGGGACTTTGGCTGGTGGGGAATGACGGTAGAAAATTTATCCGAGAAAGAGAAATCAACCGCAGATGTTACCGGTGGAGTAAAAGTGGTAGCGGTGGACAGGGGCAGCGCTGCTGAGAAGTCAGGAGTTGAGACCGGTGATATTATCCTGCGGATCGGAGACGATGATATTAAGAATAAAGCAGATTTTGAACGGGCTGCAAAAAGATTTGCTACTACTGAAGACCCGGTTCTGTTGTATATTCAGAGGTCGGGACAGCGGATGTTTATTGCAATTGAGTCAGAATGAAACCTGTTGACCTGGCGTTATTTTTTGTCAAAATAGAGATTAAAGGAGGCTTTTTAGAGAAATTTATTGTTATTGCGAGTAAATAATTATAAACAGTCAGAGTCATATTCACGTGACAATTTTAGAAAGAAGGGGTAGTTATTATGTTTTAAAGGTGAAAACATGGAAAAAACTTTGATTCTGGATGGGAAGAATATCGCCCGGGAAGTACGTTCTGATTTAAAGACAAAGGTCGCTCAGCTCAAATCACACGGGGTTGTTCCGAAACTGGCAATTGTTATGGTGGGAAATGCTCCGCCATCGCTTATCTATGTTGCCAATAAGGAAAAGGCGTGCCAGCAAATTGGGGTGGAGGTGGAGAAATTTCATCTGGCGGAAGATGTTCCACCCGAGGCGGTAAGAGAAACTATTTCTCTTTGCAATAATGACAAAAATATCCACGGAATTATCCTTCAGTTGCCGCTTCCCGGACATCTGGATGGCAATGAACTGATTGAGACGATTAATCCGGGAAAGGATGTTGATGGGTTAACCACTACTAACCTGGGGAGACTGGTAAGGGGAAATCCGTTATATGTTCCGGCGACCCCGGCCGGGATTGTAGAACTGCTCGTCCGTTATTCTATACCAATTGCCGGTAAGCGTGTGGTAATAGTGGGCAGGGGAGAACTGGTGGGGAAACCACTGGCAAACCTTTTGCTTCTTAAAGGAAACAAGGGCGACGCCACGGTCACTGTCTGCCACAGCCGGACTCCAGATTTAGTTGCGGTATGTCAGAGCGCTGAACTTCTTGTTGTTGCGACAGGTAGACCGGGCTTGATTAAGGAGAATATGGTAAAGCCGGGTGTGGTGGTTATTGATGCTGGAATAAATCGTACCGAAAATGGGATTGTGGGTGATGTTGATTTTGACCGTGTTGCACCCCGGGCGATGGCTATCACTCCGGTACCCGGTGGTGTCGGACCGATGACGGTAGCGATGTTGCTCGCCAATACCGTGCAGGCAGCAGAAAGAGCGGTATAGCGGTGAAGAAATTAGATTTTACCACCGCAGAATTTCAGAGGGTATTTAATGCTCGCCGAAGGTTAATTGATAAAGAACTGATGAAAATATTCTCCAATATGAACGGGGTTTCTGAGCGTTTGCTGGCAGCGATGCGTTACGCTGTTTTTTCTCCGGGGAAACGTCTGCGCCCGATATTGATGCTGGAGAGCTTCCGTGCCTGCGGTGGCAGAGAGCACAACTGGATTATGCCTTTCTGTTGCGGTATAGAATTAATCCACACCTTCTCGCTTATTCATGATGACCTGCCCGCGATGGATAACGATGATTTTCGCCGGGGCTTACCTACTTTACACCGGAAATTTGATGAAGGGACAGCAATCCTTGCTGCTGATGCTCTGTTTGCTTTAGCGTATGAAACATTTACCACCAGCCCCGCGCCGCCGGAAAACAAAATTGAGGCAATTGCTACGATATCCCGGGCAGTGGGACCTGAAGGCATGGCTGCCGGGCAGATGCTGGACCTGGAGCGCATGCCCGACCTGAGGTATGTTGCCCGTTTAAAGACCGCAGAACTTATTGCGGCATCCTTAGAGGTGGGGGCGATAATTGCTACCGCTTCCAGGTTGTTACAAAAGAGGCTACGGCAGCTGGGTTTGATATTAGGGATTCTTTTTCAATTAACTGACGACTTATTGGACAGCGAGCAGGATGCCCGGTTGTCAATAAAAAATTACCAGAAGATACAGAAACAGATATCAGCCATGGCGGCGCGTGCCCAAAAGGGTTTGCTGAGGTTGGGTCCACATTTTTCTTTCCTGGCACAATTCCCGGCATTTGTTCTCTATCGGAAGGGTTAGTATGCCGATTATTGATAGTATTAACTCGCCGGCCGATATAAAGAAACTGAGCATTTCGGAACTGAACCAGCTGGCGCAGGAGATTAGAGACCTGATTATCAATACTACCGCGCAAACCGGAGGGCATCTTGCTACTAACCTCGGAGTTGTGGAACTAACCATTGCCTTACACTATGCTTTTCGTGCTCCCCGCGACCAGATCATATGGGATGTAGGACATCAGTGTTATGCTCATAAAATTATCACCGGACGGAGAAGACTTTTTTCCTCTCTGCGCCAGTACCAGGGTATCGCTGGTTTCCCTAAAAGGAGTGAAAGTATTTATGATGTTTTTGATACCGGTCATTCTGGGAACTCTATATCCTTAGCACTGGGACTGGCTACCGGCGACCGACTACTGGGGCAGCAGCGAAGATATACTATAGCGGTTATTGGCGACGGTTCGATCGTAAGTGGTATGGCGCTGGAGGCGCTTAACCATGCCGGAGCATTAAAAGAGGATGTTATCGTTGTTTTAAATGATAACGAGATGTCCATAGCCCGTTCTACCGGTGCTATTGCCACATACCTTAATCGGATAATCACTGGCAGAGTTTATAATCGGTTACGAGACGATGTTTGGTTACTACTTGGTCATTTACCTCGTAATCTCAGCGAGCGGGCGCGGTTAACTGCGAGGAAGGTGGAGGAAGGGTTAAAGAATCTCGTTGCCCCCAGCCTTCTTTTTGAAGAGCTGGGATTTCGCTACATTGGCCCGATAGACGGTCATAATATCAAAGAATTAATAGATACTTTTCAGAGAATAAAAAAGTTAAACGGTCCAATTCTTGTTCATGTTGTTACTAAAAAAGGAAAAGGGTACAGACCCGCTTTAAAGGAACCAGAATATTTTCATGGCGTCGGTCCATTTGATATTGCTACCGGTAGAATAAAAGAAAATGCGAAACGCACATTCACGAGCACATTTGGCAATAAACTGGTGGAGTTAGCCGAGCAGGACAGAAGGATTGTGGTTATTACCGCTGGGATGTGTTTGGGGACCGGACTGATCCCCTTTCGTGATAAATTCCCCCAGCGTTTTTTTGATGTTGGGATTTGTGAGCAACACGCGGTAAGTTTTGCTGCCGGTCTGGCGCAAAGTGGATTGCGTCCGGTGGTTGCGATTTATTCCACTTTTCTGATGCGGGCAATTGACCAGATTCTTCAGGATGTGTGCTTACAGAGACTGCCGGTTGTTTTTGCTGTTGATCGGGCAGGATTGGTAGGGGAGGACGGTCCGACTCATCACGGTAATTACGACCTGTCTTATCTCACAATGTTGCCGGAAATGGTCGTTCTCGCTCCTCGCGACGAACTGGACTTAGAATTGATGCTGGATTTTGCGCTTACTGAATATTCGGGTCCAATAGCCGTGCGTTATCCTAAAGGTGGGACTGATTTTCCCGGTGAGCAGGGCAAGCGAGCAGCGATTGAATTGGGCCGGGGAGAGGTTTTGTGCGAGGGGCGTGATGGAGCAGTCCTGGCAATCGGTAGTATGGTGAATTATGCCCTGCAGACTGCGGAACTGCTTCGGGAAAGAGGAATTTATATAACGGTAGTGGATGCAAAATTTGCCAAACCAGTGGACGAGGATTTAATTTTGAAGACCGCCAGCACGACCGGTAAATTAATTACTATGGAAGAGAATACTCTGCTGGGTGGTTTTGGCAATTGTGTCAGTTTGGTGCTGGAGAGGAACAAGATAGCCTGTAAATTACGCCGGTTCGGATTGTCCGATATATTTATTTCCCATGGGTCGAGAGATAGGCTTCTGGCAGATCAGGGATTTATCGCACCCCAATTAGCGGCGATTTTTGAGGGCTTTTTTATTAATGAGAAGTGATATTAAAAAATTTATCTTGAGTTTACTGTTCTTCCTGTCTTTTATACTCGCGGATTATACACTATTAGAACCTCCCCGTATTGTTCCACGGGTTGACCCCGAATTAAGGCTGGTTTTTTTAGAAAAATGGCAGGATGACATCTATCTGGGTGTAGAGAAGATAGTACCGTTTGATGAATACCTTGATTATTCTATTAAAGAGGGCGTTCTGGAAGCGTGGCAAAAATCGGCGCAAAGGATAATACAACAACGAGAACTATCTGCAGAACCTACCGGATTAATTCCTGATATTGAGTTACCCAGGTTGCCGGTTCTCGGTGAGGGGTCCAAGATAGACATTACCGGGAGCGATCGGATTACACTGGGCGGCAGCCGGACAGTTGTTAAGGGGGTTACGCAAACTTTAGGTGGACAGAGTCCGTTCCCGGAACTGAAGATGGAACAACAACTGGCGGTAAACGTAAATGGAACTATAGGTGAGAGGACAAAAATAACCATCGATCACAATTCTGAACGGGAGGAGCAGCAGAATAAAATCAAACTTCAATATACCGGCACCGAAGACGAGGTAATTCGCTCAATTGAGTTAGGAGACACCCGTTTAGAAATTCCCGGGACCATCTACACCGGTGACCTTCCTGCTCGCCATGGACTTTTTGGGATTTCTGCCCGGGGGAGATTAGCCGGTGCGGATATCTATGCTGTTGCTTCCCGAGAGGGGTCACAAAATCAAACGCAAAGTTTTACCGGTAAACGCCGTGTTGCAATTGATACCATCTGGGATGTGGATTTTGTTCAGCAACGCTTTTTTTGCTTACCCGATGTGGATGCCAATGAACGACTGCTCGGTCTGCGGGTTTACGTCGATGACCGTAACTCGGGGAATAATCAAGCAGCGATGAAGGCGATTGCTACGGTATTTCCGCAAAACCCGGATTCGATACCTGGCGACAGCACCTGGTGGAGTTATGACCGTGCGGGCGGAAACTTTGATTTAAAAATTCCCGGGGTTGATTACATATTACAACCCGGCAATATCCTGGAATTTCTTACTACGATTGAAAGAAATTACACAATAGGAGTGGTGATCTACAAAGAGAATGAAACACTGGGGGGACGGGTGTTACGGGACTCTCTGGTTTTGTGTATGCTTAAGCCGGAGGTTAGTGATACCCTTTCCCGCGTCTGGGATTTACATCTCCGCAATAGTTATCAACTCCCTCAAACTGAGGTAAAGCTAAATACAATCTCAATATATCGTTATAACCCGCAGGGACAGCATTCTGATTATGAAACAGATACTTTAAATCCCAATTTTGGCATTAAATTTGTTCAGATTTTAGGATTGGACCCTGATGGCGATGGCAAAATTGAATACCCTCAATTTGAAAGTAAAGCGGGAATTATACGTTTCCCCGATAGGAAACCATTCGGCTCAACAGCACTTTCGGTAAGGGATTCTATCATTTACAAGTTTGACCCCAATATTTTGCCTCTGGGGGAAGGCAGAAAATATTTTATGGTTGTTTCCTACTATACGGTTAATGAAACTTATTATCTCGGGCAGACAGATATTATTGAAAAATCAGAACGGGTTATTGTTAACGGACAGCAAAAGGTACGCGATGTAGATTATTCAATTGATTATAAAACAGGTGTCTTAACTTTTCTAACTCCGTTGCCGCCTGACGCAGATGTTAACGTGACGTTTGAGTATCAACCCTGGTTTTCTCTTGCTCAAAAGTCTTTGGTGGGCAGCAGGTTAGAGTGGTCTTTTCTGGAAAACGGCAAACTGGGCTCCAGTTTCTTTTATCGCGATGAGGGGATCCGGGAAGAAAAACCCGTGCTTGGTTCGGAGCCTTTTCAGCGTACCATTGTTGAGTCTGATGTTTCTTACAGTGCGGTGTCGGATAAGGTAACGGCATTCCTTGATCGCCTTCCCTTGCTTTCTGCTCAATCTCCATCAAAATTTGATTTGCGAGCCGAGGGTGCGATGTCTTTTTCTAATCCCAATATTCGGGGAACCGTTTATATTGACGATTTTGAAGGAACCACCATTACTAGAGAACTTCCTAATACCGTCCTGTTATGGTCATGGGCATCAGTTCCAGTAGGAAAAGATACCATTAACTTTGCTCGGACTCCTTTGAAATTAATTAATCCTTCTGTAAGGACGCGTAAAGATAGCGTTTTTGGACCCAATATTGGCGACGAAGCCGGGGAAACACAGGATATTCTGCGCATTTTCTTTACCCCCGACGATACATCTTCCTGGGCGGGGATGATGTTGTGTCCTGCAGGCGCTCAGATTGGGATGAATTTTGTAGACATAGAAAATTTAGAAATGATTCTTCGCTCTCGCCATGGCAGAGGAAATATTAACGTCTCGATAGGAATGGCTATTGATGAAGATGCTCCTCGTCGAGACCGAAATGGGGTAATTTGTGGATATAATGGCGTTCTTGATACCGAAGACAAAAATGGTAACGGAATACTAGACGAATGGGAGGATACGGGTTTAGATGGGGTGAGAGAAGATGATTCCCTCTGGACACCAGAATCAGGAGACGATGGCAATGACGATTATGATCCGGCAAATAATCCGCAAGGAACCGAAGGGAGCCGGCGGCTAGATTCAGAAGATTTGGATCGAAATGGTTTTTCTCGTTATAATCATTATTTTGAATATACAATCCCGCTGGAGGATGAAAGGTTTTCCGTCCCGCTTTTCA
>CAKZPX010000018.1 GCA_937139435.1 uncultured bacterium | reverse complement strand
GTTCGATCGCGGTTACATCTCGGCCTACTTCATCACCGACTCGGGCCGCATGGAAGCCGCGCTCGACGAGCCGTACATCCTGATCACCGACAAGAAGATCAGCGCCATCTCGGACTTTCCCGAGGAACTCGCCCGGATGGTTCTGCACATCATCCTTGCCCATCACGGTGAAAACCAGTATGGTTCGCCCAAGACGCCCAAATTCCCTGAGGCGTTCCTTGTCTTCAGCCTTGACTACCTTGACTCCCGGCTCGCCATCTTCCGTGCGGCAATGGAGCGCAACAGAGGTGTCCGCTGGACCGATTTCAACGATTACCTGGATACCGACATCTACATCAAAGACCAGCCCGAGGCTGACCAGTGCCAGTAGGGCACACCCCGGACCTTAACACATTTACCTGTGCCGGTGCCGAGCTGAGTGTTAACCTCACCCGGGAACATTACCAGCAACTATGCCAATACGCCCGGCTCATTGAACAATGGAACGAAAAAATCAACCTCATCTCCCGCAAGGACACCGGACGCATCTTCACCTACCACATCATTGACTCCCTTGCCGCCAGCCCATTTTTACCCCAAAATGCCCGCTGTGCCGACATCGGTACCGGCGCTGGTCTGCCCGGCATCCCGCTGGCGATTGTCCATCCGGACATCTCCATGCTCCTCATTGAATCCACCCAGAAGAAATGCCGTTTTCTCCAGTTCGCCCTGGACCGGCTCCAGTTAAAAAACTGCCTGTTCCTCTGTGCCCGGGCAGAAGAACTCGCCCCGCTTAACTGCGACATTATCATCAGCCGGCTTACCGCACCCCTGCCGAAAACACTGAGATACGCCGCTCCGCACCTCAAAACCGGTGGCACACTCATCCTTTATAAATCCGCTCCGTGGGAAAAAGAGTTAACCGCTGAAAAAAAATCCCTTGCTCGTTACCACTTTGTTCTGCAAAAACATATCACCATTAAATTACCCCTGACCGGCATTGAACGCCACCTGATATTTCTTACCCGATAAAAAAGAAGGCGCCACCCACGCCTTCTCTTTTATCATCTTATTGTCAACTCGGCGGATGTAACATCTTTAAGCGTGCTCGGGTTGTGCAAAACTCGTAGAAAGGAGGTGATCCAGCCGCACGTTCCCGTACGGCTACCTTGTTACGACTTCGCCCCAGTCACCGGCCCTACCTTGGGCCCCGAAAAATCGGGGACTTCGGGTATTGCCGGCTCCCATGGCGTGACGGGCGGTGTGTACAAGACCCGGGAACGTATTCACCGCAGCATGCTGATCTGCGATTACTAGCGATTCCGCCTTCATGCAGGCGAATTGCAGCCTGCAATCCGAACCATGGCCGCTTTTTAGGATTAGCTCCACCTTGCGGTGTGG
>CAKZPX010000017.1 GCA_937139435.1 uncultured bacterium | reverse complement strand
GTCACTTATATTTAAGTTTTCTCGATATTTCTCTAAATTGATTCCTTCATATATTTCGCGTGCAAACTTAGTCATGTCATCAACTTTAACGTCAAAGACCCAATAATACTTCATTTCTGATCCTTCTGCTCTTAGTTTATTATGCAATGACTTATGGTGATCTTTGCACATCAAAATTATCATTTCAGGATTATTATACAGCCTACCACGCAAATGATGTTTATACAGTAATGTAGTTTGAATTTTTGATGGGTCTAAACCTTGCTCTATCGCTTCCTTTTGACAGCAAGGACATACACCTCTGGTTTTTCCCATGAATTTATTTATATATTTCTGTAGTGAACGTCTTATTTTCACAGCGAGTCCACCTTTCCCTTCTATAATTAAATCATCATTCCTTTCTTTTACAAAGATATATGTTTCATTATTTATTTCGAACCCACCCAAAACATTAGTAAATGTTTTGTTTCCCTTCTTTGTCACAGTTGTGACTCTTAAAAAAGGGTCTTCAATGTTACTTGGGTTCACAACCATTGCAGTTGGTGAACCACAACTACAATATCGACCTGTTTTTATATCACGGCAAAGATCACCAACGATAACTGCGCGTTGTTCGTTTTTCGTTGCAGAATTAAAATATACAATTTTTTCCTTATCGATAAAATCGAAACTTGTTGCACATAATCGGCAAATACTCGATAAATATTGTATCTCTTTGTCTTTAAACGTTCCTTTAAAGTATAGCCCTACATTTTGATCGTTTCCGCATACCGGCAAGATTTATCAGCCTCCTCACCACCGCCATCGCCTTTCTTGCCGGACTGGGTATGGATGTCATCCTCAATACCGACATAAGGAAACAGGGACGTCGGATATTAATCCCAATCTTCTCCTGTGTCACCTATGCCTTTCTCATCCTGTTTGCCCTGTTATCAGGCGTTCTGCTAAAACAATTCCCGGCATTAAAAAATGAACAGACATTTGCCAACAGTCTGAATCAAACACTGATTATGCTGGGTTTTATATTAATCGGAGCGGGTTTAATCGTATTGATATTGCGTTACCCAAAGAGAAAACTTCTCTTTGCCAGTTTGCTCATCATCCTCGCCTTTGTTGACCTGTATCATTTTGGACACCGGTTCGGTCTCGGAACAATCGGACCGGAGCAATTTTATCCGCCACGCCCATTCATCACCCGATTGGTTGAAGAACAAAAAATTGAACCATTCCGGATAAATGCCCGGGCAGGTAGCAATATGATTCTTCAGCGCAATGAAGGTCTAATCTGGGAACTGGAACTCCTGGAGGGCTACACCCCGCTGAAACTCACCGATTATGTAACATTTGAAATCCCGCCCGAGCGAAGAAACGACCTTCTGAATGTCAAGTACCGTATTCAGATTGACTCCCTGCGCGGCACAATGAGCCTTGTCCCGAACACCGGCATTCTGCCTCGTTTCTGGCTTGCTGATTCCTGGATTGTTATTAAAGAACGGACCGATATCCTGAAGGCACTTTCTGACACGGCATTTGATTATCGTCGGGTGGTGATACTGGAAAAAGAAACCTTCCCTGCCCCGCAGCAACTGTCAGACAGTTTATTAAAGAGAAATGTTACTTTGATAAAACGCACCCCTGACCGCCTGGAACTTGAAGTCCAGAACAACAGGACAGCAATTCTAATTCTCTCGGAAATCTATTATCCCGAATGGCGAGCAACTGTTGATGGTAAACCGGTTGAAATTATCCGTGCCGATTACTGCCTTCGGGCAATACCTCTCTCTCCAGGAAAACACAGGGTTTTAACCTGGTATGACCGCACCTGGATTAACCTGGGAATAATAACAGGTAAAATTGCTTTATTGATCGCAGTGTTACTTCTTGTAATCCCGGCTTTCAGGAAGAAATCAATTCAGCGCAGGTAAAGAATAATTACCACACTTATCAACCAGAAAATAATATCAATAATCAATGGCACATCGGTAAACAGTACCTTTTCCGGAGCCCCTCCCTCTTCTTTACGATAAACAAGATAAAGATAGCGATAAATACCGTAAAGAACAAAGGGCACGGTAAGGATTAAATTATGCGTGCCAAATTTGTGCACCGTTTCCGGTGCGATTGTGTAAAGGCAATAAGTAACAACCGTCGCCGATGTTGCCACCGCAATCATCTGGTCAAGAAGGTTCTCAGAATATTTACCCAGCACACTGCGATGGGAAATTCCACCCCCTTCTAAGAATAACAGTTCATGGCGCCGTTTTGCAAGGGCAAGGAAT
>CAKZPX010000016.1 GCA_937139435.1 uncultured bacterium | reverse complement strand
AGACAACCCATACCCAACGCCCCTCCGGAAGTGTTAACCGGAAATTTTCCCTTTATTGATGTCCTGCCCGATTCAATCCAGGATGAAATCTCGCTCTCACCCACAAGCCCCAGTGCAATAAGGTGCTGTAGTTCTTTGTAGGAATAGGTATCATCAACCTCGGCAAAATCAATCTCATCCGCTGGGCTCTGGATACCCGCTGTTCGATATGCCATTTCACCTGCTCTGGTTACGTACTCAGGCATCTCCCAGTTTCGAGATTCAAGACTAAAAGAACCGTTACACCAGCCTATACCGGTAATCCAGATTGGTTTCTGAGAGAAACTATCTGCCCGGCGCGCTGACGCCATTACCACAACCACCGCACCATCAACAGGTTGGGCGATATCAAGCTCGGAAAGCGGACTGGCAACCATTCGGGCATTACGAAAATCGTAATCATCAAGCTTCGCACCGCGTCCAGCAATTGGGTTATTCAGGGCGTTGTAACGATTCTTTCTCACCACCGCAGCAAAGTGGCTCTTATCAAGCGCATAACGGGAGAGAAAGCGATTCATTTCCAGCCCGGCAATGAAAATGGAGTTTAACCCCAGTGGTCGATTGAACACCGGGTCCTGAGCAAAGGCAGCTATACCATCAGGCGTCACCATATTGGAAGCCTTCACATGCGCCTCCACCACTGCGACATCAAACTCTCCGGTCATTATCTGCAACCAGGCTGCTGCTACTCCATGAAGACCGTCACCGGTAATGGTATGCATCTGTTTAAGAGCGGCACCCAGCTGATCAGGAACGTACTCGTCAAAAATACTGGTTCCCTCAATGTAATCTTCAGCACAGGTAACAAAAGTATCAACATCACGACGCGGGTCAATACCAGAATCCTCGTAAGCCTTTACCGCCGCCTCAAACATCAGCTCTTTATAGGAAACATCAGGTGTGACGGAACGAAACTGAGTAGCACCAATGCCAACAATGGCTACTTTATTGTTCATTTTTGCCTCCTAAGAGATACTTCATGTCTGGATAAGATAACATAACTTATAGAGTTGTTAGCATACCCTACTTTAAATTCATGTCAATAAAAACATACCTTGTACTATGGTTAAACTCAAATCACCATTAAGCATGATAATGAACCCCGCTATCGCACCAGAACCCACCTCTTTTAACCCTGACGCTCCACCCGCCCATCTCAAACCCTTGTCTAAACCAGTACCCTTTTCTGCGGCCTTCATCTGATGCAACCGGGATTGTTTCTTGACACGGCTCAACAACCGGCTAAACTAACACAATGGCATTAACACCATTAGAAATCAGAAAAAAGGCGTTTCCGATAACTTTCCGGGGTTATTCCAAGAAGGAAGTACGCGCCTTCCTTGCCATTGTGGCGAACGAATTTGAGGAATTACGCAAAGAGCGTGCCACGTTAGCAGAGAAAGTTGATCAACTGGCCGCCCAAGTTGCCTCCTACGAAAAAACCGAAAAACTGCTCAAAGAAACACTCCTTACTGCACAGCAGGTTGCCGATGAACTGAAACAGAGTGCTGAAAGGGAACGAGAAATTATGCTTGAACAGGTAAAACTGGAGGCGGAAAAAATCCGCGTCGATATTAATGAATTGAACAGCCGGCGAGCGCTGATTCTGGATGAAATTCGGGGCATTGCCAATACCTATTTGGCTATTGTGGAACGATTTGAAAAGGAGGGTTATGAACGAAAGACCGCTCAGCGAGAGTCCGTTTCTGAAACAGAATCTTCAGGAAAGCGTCCAGGCGATAAGAAATAAAACCGGGTTCAAACCGGAATTAGGCATAATTCTTGGCACCGGTCTGGGAAGACTGGCAGAACAGGTAGAAAACGGAATAACCATCCCCTATGCGACAATCCCCCATTTTCCTGTTCCGACAGTAGAAAGTCATGGAGGACGGCTCATCCTTGGTATGCTCCGGGGGAAGCCGGTGGCAGTAATGCAGGGACGCTTTCATTACTACGAAGGTTATAGCCCCCAAGATATAACCCATCCGGTTAGGGTAATGAAAGAATTGGGCATCCACACGCTCATACTCTCCAACGCTGCCGGGGGACTAAATCCTGATTTTTCCGCCGGTGACATTGCAGTCATCACCGACCACATAAATCTCACCGGACAGAATCCACTGCGCGGTGTTAACGACGAAACACTTGGTCCTCGTTTTCCTGATATGTTTGAATGCTATGACCCCGGGTTAATCGCACTGGCAGAAACAGTGGCAAATGAACTGGGTATCAAATTACAGAAAGGGGTCTATGCCTGGGTGACCGGACCGAATCTGGAAACCGCTGCTGAGTACCGCTATCTGCGGATAATTGGCGCTGACCTGGTAGGAATGTCCACGGTTCCAGAAACAATCGTTGCCCGCCACGCCGGATTGCGCGTCCTGGGATTCTCAGTAATTACCGATATGGGTATACCGGAACAACTCAAACCTATTGACCTGGCAACAATCCTTCGGATTGCCAACGAAGCAGAACCAAGGCTCACCGCCATCGTTGCCGAAACGGTAAAAAGAATTTGAAACTAATTAGAACCCTGGTACCTTTCTGCCTTGCCCTGCTGGTGCTATTATCTGGCTGTCCGAAGCGACAGGTACAACAGAAAACCGCACCGGCTGACCCGGAACAACTACTGGCGCAGGCTTTAAATGACAAAAGGGCAAAAAGGTTTCAACAGGCGGAGGACGCCCTTACTTATATAATTTTCAATTTCCCGGGTAGCATCCAGGCAGCTGATGCCCAGTTTTTCCTCGCCGACTGTTATTTCGATAGAAAAAATTACGCCGAGGCGGAGAGGGAGTTTGACTTCTACCTGAAGAACTTTCCCAACGGTCGCTATCAGGAAGAAGCGGCGTTTAAAATGGCGCTGGCGGCACTGTATGCTGCGCCTCCACCATACAAAGACCAGAGCCAGGCGCTCAAGGCACAGGATTTATTAAACGACTTTCTCTACGATTATCCGGAATCACGCTTTCGTGCTGAAGCAGAACGGGCACTAACTGACATACAATCCCGTCTGGCATACCGGGAGTTTGAGGCGGCACGGCTCTACTTCAGAGCTGGCGAATTTAAATCCGCCCTCGTGTATTATGAATTCATTCAGGATAACTACCATCTTACTTCGTGGTCAGAATCAGACCGCTACCGCCTCGCACTCTGTTACGCCGAAACCGGGGAAAAAGATAAAGCGGTAACGATATTGAAGGAACTGGCTGGTAACGCACTATCAACCAAAATCAGACAGGCAGCCCAGAATCAGCTTAACCGGTTTCAACATCATTAAGGAAGGTCAGAAACAATGCGCATCGGAATCTTTGGCGGTTGTTTTGACCCGATTCACCTCGGTCATTTACTTATCGCCGAAGATGTATTCCGCAAATTACATCTTGACCGAATAATCTTTATACCTACATTCTACCCACCGCACCGAAAAAAAACGATCGTTACCTACCATCATCGGATAGCGATGGTTCAGCTGGCGATTGCTCACCACCCGGCTTTCAGTGTCTCGCGTATCGAAGAGACCATCCCGACCCCTTCCTATACCAGCGAAACACTACTTGCACTTAAAAAACAATTACCCCGGGATAGTCTTTATCTGCTTATTGGCTCTGACCAGTATCGAACCATGTCCAGCTGGCACCATCCCACAGCACTAACCCGCCGGGCAAGACTGGTGGTAATGACACGTCCTGGCTTTCCCTGCCCACAACTATTTCCAGGGCATAACCCGCGCCGGGTATTGTTTGTCAACGTGATTCCGGTAAGTCTTACCGCAACGATGATCAGACAAAGACTTGCCAAAGCGATGTCAATTTGTTATCTTGTTCCAACAAAAGTGGCGGAGTACATCTATCAAAACCGCCTTTACAGAACACCGGTAGAAGACGAAACACAGGAGTTAACCCGAACCGGTGAAAAAAACAAAAGAAACTAAAAGGAGGTCAGGTGTTAGGAATAGCATTCGCCCAGAACGGTGGTTCAGCACCCGCCGGTCAACCATCCGGCGGACTGGGGATGATCGGTAGTCTTTTACCCTTAATTTTGATATTTGTAGTGCTTTACTTTCTGATGATTCTTCCGCAGCAGCGGCGGCAGAAAAAACACCAGCAGATGATTAACAGTCTGAAAAAGGGCGACCGGGTTGTATTCGCCTCCGGTATCCTGGGTGTTATTACCAATGTGAAAGACAATACTTTTATGGTGAAAATCGCTGAGGAAACAGAGGTTGAAGTAGAAAAGGGTGCTATCGCCTACAAAATTGGTTCGGCACAGCAATAAAATTTTGTCTGGCTCATTAAACTCCGTTTTATGAACGAGCGAGGAGGAGTAATCCAGCCAGAAAAAGGACGCTGTCGCAGAATTGTTCTCTACGGCAATCCGGTTCTGCGCGAGGTCGCACGTCCTGTGGATAAAATCACACCAGAACTTATTCAGCTATTTAACGACCTGCTTAAAACAATGAATGAAAAGGACGGAGTTGGGCTTGCCGCCAATCAGATTGGTGTTCCTTTAGCAGTATTTGCCCTTAACCCTCAAGCAGGCAACGTTGAT
>CAKZPX010000015.1 GCA_937139435.1 uncultured bacterium | reverse complement strand
ACCTGTTCCAAACCATAGTGTGATACTATTTTCCCTGCCTGCTAAACGTTCCAATCCGGAAGTTACGCTAAACCCATAATAACCTGATGAGAACGTCCCGATTATGTAAAAATTAGTTAACGAATAACTCGTGTCAAATACATTATGCTCTACTGCCCCTGATAAACCTACCGGTAAATTTAACAACCACGGCTCTGTGTACTTTAACATATAATAGGTAATGCCGACCGACGAACGCCACTCCAACGCCAGTTTCCTTCCGGTATGCATCAGATTAAACAGATGGACACCTGCCCAACCATTCCACCGCCGCTCATCAAAAACATACCCCAATGCCCCATAAACATTTCCACTGCTCAATTCGGAAACCCAGAAACGTATCCCATATACACCGTCTTGTTTCTGTATAATCTCCTCACTGTTTACTTTTATCCAGCCGCTATTTTCAAGACTTCTACGCCATAATTCAATAATCCCAGGAGAATAAACTCTGGGGGTACTAAAGCCAATTAAACGCAGTAAAAACTTATCGGATGTCCGATAATCTCCGGCAAAGGTAACAAACTCAATCAAAACCCGGCCTCCTTCATCCAATCCTAACACCGGGTAAACAACTCCGACACTTTCTTTTAGCCCGATAACATTAACTTCGGCAAAAGGAAAACCTGACTCATGGAGAACCCGGGTTAATTTAACCACCCCGCCTGCCAGGACCTCCGGAGTTAAAACAGTTCCTTTGTGCGGGAGAAAAGAAACCAGTTTAATGGAGTCCAGTTCTCTTCTCCCCTTAATTACCCATCCACCTATTATTAAGCGTACAGCATTAACCCGATATTTAATTTTTATCCCGAGCGAATCAAAGGTAGTGTCTAACACCACCTCCTTACACCATAACCCACGGTTAAAAAGATCGCGCCTAATTTCTCTAACCCCGTTTTCTATCTTATCCTCATCAACTGTATCCCCAACATTAAATCCGGGAGAAACCCCTTTCGGTACCCCCTTTCCATCTACCGATAACTTAATTACTGTCCACCGATTTAATTCTCCTCCAAAAAGTGATGAATAACCCGAAAGAACACAAATAAGAAAAACAATTTGCCAACAATTAACTGAGGAAAAGATATTGACGCCAGACATCCGGAATTTCGCCAAGGGCGTTTATGGCGAAGGTTACGTAATGAGGGGCTTTGGGTTTACTAAGCAGTCTCATATTAGCCTGCGCTGGGGTACGATTCCCCTTAAGGGCGTTACATTTAGCACAGGCACACACCATATTTTCCCAGGAATCTGCCCCACCTAATGCCTTGGGGGTAACATGATCGGTTGTCATCACACCATCGCGTACCCCACAATACTGACAGGTATTATTATCTCTCCGGAGAATATTTCGTTTGGTCAACGGCACCTCCCGTCGCCGGACACGCACGTAATAATTCAAACGCAGTACGCTTGGTATCGGAATACTCATATTCACTGTATGCAATTCCTTTCCGGAATTTTCTACTGGTTCTGCCTTGCGGGTTAACACTAGAATTAACGCACGTTTAGTCCGACATACTGAAAGTGGCTCATAATTTTGATTGAGCAAAAGCACCGGACGATTTAACATCGCATCTTCTGCAACCTTTAGCGGCGAACGAATAGTTCCCTGTCTATTGCGCTAATCGTTTTATTGACATATTCAATCTGTGCCCGGGCATAAGTTGCCAGTGCCGAATCGGATATTGCTCTTTGATAATATACCTTTGCCTCCTCATATAACACCCGTGCCGATTCTAAATTAGCAGTTGATGTCTGGGTAATATTTTTCCCGCGTTTTACATCCGCCTGTTTACGCCGATTGTCTCCCAGGTCAATGTAAGCCTGAAGTAAAGCGGGGTCAAGATTTAAAGCCCGCTTCAGGTTGGCATCAGAGGCAGCGTAGTTCCCTTGCTCAGCCAGCGCCTCTCCTTTATAAAGGTAGGCAAGCCCGAGAGTGGAATCTCGGGCAATTACCTCGTCAAATTTTCTGACTGCCTCCCGGTAACGCCCCTGACGCATCATAATGTACCCCTGCCGCAAACGCGCCTGATGATTACCAGGATCAATGATAAGAATTGTATCCAGCTGTGCCAGTGCTCCATTAAAATCCTTTATTTCCACCATCGCATCGGCAAGTTTTGACCGCAGAACTGTAACCTGCGAAAATCTCGCTACTAACGGCTTCAGCGCCTCCACCGCCTCGCTGTATCTACCAACTTTGTATAAAAATTCCCCCCATAATCTTTGCACTGCCAGGTCATCCGGGAAACGCTTGAGCGCCACCTGATAAATTGAATCTGCCCGGGACATCATCCCTTTCCGGACATAAATATCTGCAATCCCGTTATAAAGGTCAGCAAGGGTAGAATCATTCGCCAATCCCTCCTGGTAAATCGCCAGTGCATCATCATCCCGTCCCATTTCCAGATAAAGGTCGCCCAGCGCTTCATAAGCCTTCGCCCGACGAGGGTCAATCACTATTGCCTTACGAAAGTTCTCCTCTGCCTTACTCGCCTCTCGTTGTTTACGGTATATGTTACCAATGGCGATATAAGGATCGTAATAAGTTGAATCGTAACTCAATGCCCGCTCAAAATTCTTCAGCGCTGATTCGTAATCGCCCTGCTGATAATAGCCAACTCCAATACTATAACTCATCTGCGCCGAATCCCGCCTTGCTTGCAATTGTTCATCGGTCATCCGCGTTACCGTTTGAACAGGAGCGCAGCCGTTTAATACCACAATACCTGCAACTATCGAAACCAAAAAGGCACAAATGATTCTTGACATCTTCCTATTTCCTTTCCTATAAAATATCTGTCCTCGTTCCAGAATGGAGCCGACGGGATTCGAACCCGTGACCTTTTGACTGCCAGTCAAACGCGCTCCCATCTGCGCCACGGCCCCAACTCTTCACAAATATAAGTTTTACCCAATTTAATCTCTGTGTCAAGGTAATTGTTTTCTCTTTCGTTTCTTTATCTCCTGCCATAACCTTTCCATTTCTTCCAAAGAAACCTCCTCCAGCCCCCTGCCCGTTTTTCTAATTTCCGATTCTACGGTACCAAACCTGCGCCGAAACTTGCGATTAGCATCCCTCAGTGCAGCTTCAGCATTAACATCAAGATGCCGGCAGAGATTTACAATAGCAAAAAGTAAATCCCCCAGTTCCTCCTTGATTCTCCGCCCCTTTCTTTTTCGGGAAGCGAGTTCCAGCTCCTCTATTTCCTCTTTTACTTTATCAAGCACCTCTTCCGGTTTCCCCCAGTCGAACCCTACTCGCCGGCATCGTTCCTGGATTAATTGCGCCTGCTGTAACGCTGGCAGGGCAATCGGAATCCCATCAAGCAGCAAACGCCCCTTTTTCTTCTTAATCCTTTCCCAGTTCTTGAGCACACCATCCGTATCCTTTATCTTTGCATCGTCGTAAACATGAGGATGGCGCAATTTTAATTTTTTGATCACTCCCTCAAGCACTCTCCGAAGCTTTACCCCCTTTTTCTCTTCAAGGATGTGTGCCAGAAATAATCCCATAAACAAATAGTCACCTAACTCTTCGCTAATCGCCTCACAGTTATCCTCTCCCAGTGCCTCATCAAGTTCATACACCTCGTTAAGCAGCAAAGGTCGGGTGGAAATCAGAGTTTGTTTTCTGTCCCAGGGACAGCGGCGTCGCAGGGTCTTAATTACATCTATTAACCTGTCAAACATCTCTCCAGTTTAATCAATTATTTCCAGCAGGCAAGCGGTGTTAACTAACGGTAACCCGCATCGTTCTCAGGTTAAAGCCCACTGTCTCCTGCGAATAAAAATCACTCATACCCAATCAGGAATTTTCAACTCCTACCTCCCCCTATCACTTGTCAAAAACTCCTAAGGAAAAATTATGACAAGGAGGAATACAGTACGCAGAAAGTGTTGTGGGCAACAGCCTCTTCGTTGCACCCGGGGCATATCTTGACTTTTATCCAATACATCATACCCTTTTTTAAGAGAGAAAAATAAAAGGAGCAAAGGAATGATGGTGAAAAAACTTTTTGAAACTGATCCGGAAATTTTTGCTGCGATAACAAAAGAAACTGAGCGTCAGCACGCCAATTTAGAACTTATCGCCTCGGAGAACTTCTGTTCTGAGGCGGTTCTTGCTGCACTCGGTTCAGTTCTTACCAATAAATACGCCGAAGGGTATCCTAAAAAACGTTATTACGGGGGCTGTCGCTATGTAGACATTGCCGAAGAACTGGCGATACAGCGCGCGAAAAAACTTTTTAACTGTGACCATGCCAATGTGCAACCTCATTCGGGAACTCAAGCCAATATCGCTGCTTATCTTACCCTTGCCAACCCGGGAGACACCATTATGGGGCTTTCGCTAACTCATGGTGGACACCTCTCTCACGGTCACCCGATTAACTTCTCGGGCAGATACTTTAAAGTTGTTCATTATACTGTTGACCCTGATACCGAAATGCTCGACTATGCCGCCATCAGAAAACTCGCTCTGGAACACAATCCCAGAGTAATCGTCAGTGGTGCATCCGCTTATCCCCGAATTATTCACTTTGACAAATTTCAGGAAATCTGCGACGAAGTGGGTGCTGCTCAACTTGCTGATATTGCCCACATTGCCGGACCGGTTGCTGCCGGTCTACATCCTTCTCCTGTACCCTATGCTGACATTGTTACCACAACCACCCACAAAACCCTGCGCGGTCCCCGGGGAGCGATTATCATGTGCAAGGCAAAATACGCTGAAGAACTGGATAAAGTTGTGTTCCCTGGTACCCAGGGTGGTCCGCTGGAACATTGCATTGCCGCTAAAGCGGTCGCCTTTCAGGAAGCGCTTACTCCCGAGTTCAAAGAGTATCAGCGTCAGACCCTTGCCAATGCCAGGGCACTTGCTGAAGGATTAGAAAGAAAGGGATTCAGACTCTGTACCGGTGGCACGGACAACCATCTGATTCTTGTAGACCTCCGACCGAAGAATATCAAAGGACGTGACGCCGAACGGTTACTGGGAAAGGTAGGAATTACGGTTAACCGCAACACCATCCCCTTTGACCCGGAAAAACCGTTTATTGCCTCTGGAATAAGATTGGGGACACCAGCCCTTACCACGAGAGGAATGAAAGAACCAGAAATGGAGAAAATTGCCGAACTTATTGACCGCACCATTGCCGCGGGTGACGACGAGACAAAATTGGAACAAATAAAAAGCGAAGTCAAAGAACTCGTGGAATCATTCCCACTCTATCAGGAACGTCGCCAGGAATATCAAAGATTTACTAAGGAGGAGTAACTATGGCCCGACCAACAATTGCCCGTATTGTCGTCCGAGAAATTCTTGACTCGCGTGGCAACCCGACCCTGGAGGTAGACTGCATTCTCAACAACGGTGTTATGGGACGGGCGTCTGTGCCGTCCGGAGCCTCGGTGGGTTCTTTTGAAGCATTAGAACTACGCGATAAGGACCCCAGAAGATATCTCGGCAAAGGAGTCCTCAGGGCTATTGAGAATATTCATAACATTATCGCCCCCCGGCTTGTAGGAATAGACGCCACCGATCAATTTCAAATTGATAAAATCTTGATTGAACTTGATGGAACAAAAAACAAGTCGCGTCTCGGTGCCAATGCGGTTCTCGGTGTTTCCCTTGCTGTCTGTCGGGCAGCAGCGGTGTGTGCCGGACTGCCTATCTACCGTCTACTGGGAGGAGCTGGAACCCGTCTCATTCCCACCCCTTTCCTCAACATCATTAACGGCGGACTCCACGCTCCCAACAACTTAGATGTCCAGGAATACATGATTGTTCCAGCCGGTATTGAAACATTTCGCGAAGCGATTCGGGCTGCTGCTGAAATATATCAAACCCTGAAAAAAATACTGGAAGAAAAAAATCTCCCCACGACTGTGGGCGATGAGGGGGGAATGGCACCCAATTTCCCCGACAACGAAGCACCGCTTCACGTAATAATGGAAGCAATAGAAAAGGCTGGCTACCATCCGGGAGAAGATGTCTATCTTGCTATCGATGTTGCTGCCAGCACCCTTTATGAGAACAACAACTATATCTTTACCAATCCTCAGGAAAGAAAGGTCGGTGCCAATGAACTTATTGACCTCTATGCCGAGTGGATTGACCGCTATCCAATCATATCCATTGAAGATGGTTTAGCTGAAGAGGACTGGAACGGGTGGCACGAACTTACCACCCAGCTGGGTAAAAGAGTCCAGCTCGTCGGTGACGACATATTCGTAACCAATATTGAACGCCTGCAGCAGGGAATTCAACAGGGGACAGCAAATGCGGTACTGGTTAAACCAACCCAGATTGGCACGGTCAGTGAAACAATTGACTGTGTAAAAGTGGCAATGGAAAACGGCTATCGTGCTATCGTCTCCCATCGCTCCGGAGAAACTGACGACCATTTTATTGCTGACCTTGCGGTAGCGGTAAATTGTGGTCAGATAAAAACCGGTGCCCCCTGTCGTGGCGAACGCACCGCTAAATACAACCGGCTCATTAGAATTGAAGAAGAAGACCGCCTGCCCTATGCCGGACTCAAAATGTTATTAAGATGAGTCGCAACCACCAGCGTTCCCGAAAGTGGATTTTCTTTGTTTTCGCAATAGTATTGTTGGGCTTAATATTTTCCCCCGGACCGAATGGTACCATTGCGGTTCTCACGAAACTTTACCGAATCAAACACCATCAAACTCAACTCCGCCGCCAGAAAGCGAAAGCTGATAGTTTAGAAAATAAAATTAAACTATGGCAGAACCATCAATACATTACTAAATTATTCCGCAGAATTGTAGAAAAAGAAAAACAAATAAACCAAGACACTACAAAGTGAATTATGCCGGAGGTAATAATATCTGGGGTCTGCCGGTAAAAGGATGAACGGTAACCACCGGTTCTAAACCGTAGGCAGTATAGATTAACTCCGAGCGAAAAACCCGGTCAGGAGCGTCACACGCCAGAATCTCTCCGCGGCGTAACAAAACTACCCGCGAACAAAACGCCCCGGCTTCATTCAGATCATGAGAGACAAAAATTATCGTCTTCCCCTCCTGGTTCAGCGTCTTCAAAATCCGTAACATTGCCACCCGATGAGAGATGTCAAGATGGGACGTCGCCTCATCCAATAACAAAATCTGCGGCTCCTGTGCCAGCGCTCGCGCCAGAACCGCCCTCTGTTTTTCACCGGTAGAAATGGCATTAATATCCTTGTCCGCTAAATCTATTGTATCAGTTAAAACCATTGCCCTTTCCACCGCACACCAGTCCTGCTTTTGCGGACGTCCCCATAACCCCAGAAACGGATTGCGTCCCATCATTACAATGTCCTTCACCTTCCAATCAAAGGCAAAAGGGCTCTCCTGTGGCACAAGGGCAATAATCCGAGCTATTTCACGCCGCGCAAGATGGACAATATCACTCTCCCCCAGCTTAACCGAACCACACATTGGTTTTAAAATACCGCCAATTAATCGGAGGAGCGTTGATTTTCCCGAACCGTTGGGACCAATTATTCCAAAAAACTCGCCCGGATTAATCGTAAGAGAAAAGTCCCGAAAAATCATCTCGGCACTATAACCAAAGTATATCCGTTCAAGGGTAACTGCTTTCATATTTTTGTTCGTAAAAGATAGATGAAAAATGGTGCCCCAACAAAAGCAGTTACGACCGACAACGGCACCCCAGCGGAAACAATGCCGCGTGCCACGACATCAGCAAATAAAAGCATAGCAGCACCAAGAACAAAAGATGCTGGCAAGAGCCGTCTATGTCCTGGTCCCAGCAGCATCCGCACCAGATGGGGTACTACCAGACCAACAAAACTTATCGCTCCGGTCCAGGCAACAATCATCGCCACTGCCAGGGAACCAATTAAAAATACCATTCTTGTCAATCGTTGTGCCTCCACCCCGAGACTTAAAGCGGTCTCCTCACTTAATGAAATTATATCCAGTTCCCGAGAATGAACGATTAACCAGAAGCAGGCACCGATGGCGAATAGCGCTGAAATAATAAACAGCCAGAAAGAACGTCTTGTCAACACTACGCCCAGCGTGCCCATCATTAAATAAATCGCCTCTCCCAGTGTCCTGCGTCCAATTACCATTAACATAATCACCAGACTGGAAAGAAAAAAACTGACAATTACCCCGGACAGAACAAGACGGGTAACTGTCACCCCCCCGCCTTTCTGTCCCATAAGATACACTGCAGCTATCGCCCCAACCGCACCCAGGAATGCCATCAACGGTAAAAGCACACTTGACCCCAGTCCCAGGACGATTGCGATCGTTACCCCCACCGCCGCCCCGCTTGCTACACCCAGCGTCCACGGATCCACCAGTGGATTGCGCATGATTCCCTGAAAAGACCCTCCGACCACCGCCAGTACCCCACCAGCGAAAACCCCGATTACAATGCGGGGCAAACGAAACATGATAATCTCATCTAATCTGGATAAAGAAAATCCTCCAGGACCGGTTAAAAACGAAAGGAAAAGTCCTGTCAACAGAGTGCCCGTCACAATCAA
>CAKZPX010000014.1 GCA_937139435.1 uncultured bacterium | reverse complement strand
TACCAGACCTGAATGACTGCGTGCCAGTTCTGCCACCGAAGGTGGTGCTGGTAACTCCTCCAGAGTTCTGATCTTTGCCGGAATAATCCGGAACGCCGCACCCACTCCGCCAAGATCCAGAAAAACATTCACCCTTGCCCGAATCCTCTCTGGAGTAACATATGCCAGATTCACCGAATCTGGTGCTGACCGCTGGGAAACATCACCCCAGGTATAAGAAAGGTCCACCTCCCGCCTTTTCTCCACCGCCTCTCGCTGCTCCTCGGTAAGAACAGAATAGACCAGCGCCCGTGCATCATCAGCACTGAGCGCTGGTCCCGGGATCTTTTTTAAACGACCGTTGACCCTGATAATCGGCGGATTGCCCGCAGTAATGTGCAGGTCAGAGGCACCGTACTTGGCTGCGTAGCGTAAAAGTTCGTCTATTTTCATTCATCGGTAAAGGGCAGACCCGCCTCTTTTTTTAAACCATCGCTACCCCTGTTCCGGCATTACGATACGGGGGATGATAAAAATCATCAGTTCACTCTGATTCCGCTGAACTGATGTCTTCTTAAACAGATGCCCGATAATCGGAACGTCGCCCAGAAGCGGAATTTTGCCCACATTTCTTGTTTCCTCATCCTTAACCAGTCCGCCAATCACTACCACCTCATCATCAGCAACCTTCACCTGAGTTTCCGCCTCGCGCTTGGCGACTATTGGCTGACGGTCATCCGCGGTGCCGACCCAGCCAGTAATTGCCTCAACACTGGGCTTTATTCGCATCGTTATCATGCCATCGGATGTGACATGCGGTGTCACTTCCATCCTGATGGGGATTGAGCGGGTCCTCCAGGTATAAGTAATTTCCCCGGTATTCGGGTCCTTGTGTACCTCCCGAATTGGGACATCCAAACCCATACTTACTTGTGCGGTCTGATTGTCCAGTGTCATCGTGCGCGGATTGGCAAGTACCCTCGACCTGCCCCGCGCCATAAGCAATTCAAATGAGGCGGTAAACTGGTCAAAGGAAATCTTTCCCAGCAACATCTCTCTAATAGTAATCGGGATTGCTATCTCATCACCAATATCCGGCACCTGGGGAGAGAAGCGGGCTATGGGGGTCCAGTCAATTCCATAGCGGTCCTCGGCAGAAAATGTTGTCTCAATGAACTTTGCCTCAATTGCAATTTGAGGCACCGGCCGGTCAAGTTCTGCCAGCACCATTGCTACCGCATCCAGCGCCTCCGGAATATCGGTAACCACCAGTACCGCACTCCGCTCAGTACCGCCACCTTTAGTGGTAACACGACGATAACCAACCTCAGCATTACCAACACCCGACAGTGTCTTGGTGATTACCTTTTTTGCATCTTCTGCCTCAATATAATCCAGATTGAACACCCGTGTCTCCATCTCACCATACATTTCTTTTTTAACCGGCTTAACGATAATCACACCGCTTTTTCTATCTTCCACCATGTTACAACCCGCCGCCTTAAGTAAAACCTCTAAACCGGTACGAAGGGGCACTTCATTCAACCGTACACTCACCACCGATTTCACATCCTGGGTGACCAGTAAATTGAGGTCAAACTGCTGGGCAAGCATCCTCAAAACACTAGCCACATCGGCGTCCTGAACCAGTAATGTTAGCGGCGGCTTACCGCTGAAGGGGTCGGTACTCTCAATATACGGAGGAGGCATCAACGGAGTGGAACTGAGGTCTACCGTCACCACTCCCCCTTCGTTAGAAATCTTATGCTGTACCATGTTTCGGAGAAGGATTGTAACCCTGACGCCGGCGGTCGCCTCGCTGGGCTTGATCGTCACTGCGGTTACCGGATGGTAACGGCAGGCAATCCGCTCCGCCTCCACTTTAGCAACCGCATCCATAATATCCACAACCAGCGCCGGTGGCTCATGAGAGATAAACGAACTTATGTTTGGTGTCTTGTCACAGGCAATCGTCACCCGCACTCCATCAAGCACCCGCTCCACCGCCACATCCTTAACCACTACCTGCCCCTCCTGGGCAAACATAACCGCCCCGAGGGCGAAAATCGCGATAAACAGAACCTTTGTTTTATTTTTCATAATTTACTCCCCCAGTGTCAAAGTAAATGTCCTGCCGCCCTGTTCCAGTGTTACCCTGTCCTGTTCAATGCTCACAACCTTTTTACCTCTAATCTCATCACCGACCTGTAAAATCTGGTCATTAATCAAAGCACTTGCGCCAGTGGGTGAGACGGTTATCGCCCTGAGATTCAGATTGGCAACTTCACTAACTAACACCCAATCGCGGACGAACGGGTCGGCACCCCATTCCACAACCATTTCTGGCCTCGACACCGGCTCTTTAGGAACGGCTGTTTGCACGGCTGAACCTTTTTCGGAAGAAGTACCTGTTTCAACTTGAGCTAGTTGCATCATCCCGAGATCGTTAGAGGTGCTCATTTCAGGAGAAACCACGGTAGCAGCAATCCTGGGAGTCGTCACCCTTGATTGAGCAATCAGTGTGTAGACACCCAGAATTGTCACCCCGACTATTAAAACAGCTAAAATTCTTTCCTTCAACGTACTCCTTTCTTTAATTTCTATAACCTGGTTTTTCTACCCGTAAAATAACTCATCGGGAGAATGCTCTCCCCAACTCGTACGGTAGTTATTCTACCAAATGCCTCTATTTCAATTCTATCCGGTTTAATATCCACTATCCTGCGTCCCATCACCATATCACCAACTCGAACCCGACGGTTATCAATCAACGCATAACTCTCATCACCCAGAGAAACAACCGCCTTCAGAACATAATAAGTTCCCTTCCTGCTCTTGCTTTTCCGTGTTCGTTTACTGCGGGCATATTTAAGCATCCGGCGCCGCTCTCGTTCCCTGCGCTTCAACTCTTTCCTTCTCTTCCTTTCCTCTTCCCGTAATCTTTTCTTCTCGGCAAGGCGCTCTTCCTTTGTCTTGGCTTTTATTCTACCTGCTGTTTTTCCCGTTCTCCCTTTGGTCGCAGGTCGCGCCACCCTGTTCCCATCGCTAACTGTCGAATCAGTCTGAGAGGATTTACTTTTTGCCCGCGAACGGGTGTTTTTGGGCTTACGCAAAAGGAAAACCGCCGCCACCACTACAACCACCGCAACGAGTATCAGAATACCAACTCTTCTCACAAATTGCCCCCACCCGCTAGACTGGAAACATAAATGTTAACCAGCAACTTCGCCTCCACCTCGGGACGGATATCGTCACGGGCGTTAACCTCAAAATCTGGCACCCGAACAAAATAAGGGTATGTGTTAAGACTGGCAACATACCTGCCGATATCAAGATAACGCCCCTGCACAGTAACCATAAACGGCACCGGTCTTACTTGATTAGATGGTCCTTCCTCCTGCAATAGCGTATCAAGCCCCGGCGGGATGATCTCTAAAAAGCGAACCCGTCTTTGTTCTGCCTCCCGCGAGAAGCGGCGAAATAACCCCAGCATCTCGGAACGAGGCACCACCCTTGACCAGATATCCTGAATCTCTGCCTCCAACTGCTCTTTTCTCTGTCGCAAACGCGGCATCTGAGCGATCCTGGCTTTAGTTGCGTCCAGTTCTTTTCTCAACTCCGCAATCTCTGCCATAGTCTTCTGTCGTGATTTTATGCGCGGTTGATACAGCAAAAACCATGCTGCTATGCCAAGAACTACATAAACTACCAGACCAATAATAACAACTCTTCTTTCAATTAGTCCCATAGTTTACTCCGTTACACACTGAATTTCGAACTCCAGAACCGTTTCTCCCTGAAGGGTACTACGGCTTTTGGAGACGAGTTGAACCTGCTTAAAAGTACTACTCTGCTCCAGAGTAATTAAAAACTGCGCCAGGTCGACATCAAGCAGATGCGGTTCACCGCTAACAATTCCGGTCATTTTCACATTCGCACGGTTGCTCAACGTAAAAGATGTCAATTGGATATTCTGAGGCACAATTGTAGAGAGTCCTGCCATCACCGGAACAGTTGGTAATACCTCACCCACCACGCCTTTCAGTGCTTTCTCCCTTGCTTCTAATTCAGTGATCTCCTTCTCCAGAGCAAAATAACCTCTGTTCTGTTCCTCTATCGCCTTTATCTCATTCTTCAGCTTGGGTACCTGACCGCTGGAAATTCCTGCCCATCCGGCAACAAGAATATAACCAACAATAAGAACTCCAGCCCATACAATGCCACCCAGCGTCATCAAACGGATATCGCGGGCAATGTAGCGCCCGGATTTCATCTCCATCGGAAGCAGGTCAACCGCCGAATGGTCATAGAACAACCCGAGGGCTGCAACCAATCGATGACCCATCTCATCCTCTGGCGCTATCCCTTTGCGATAAAGCCCGAAATCGCGGAACGGGTCAAACAGCTCGGCAGGAATCCCCAGGCTAGACTGAAGGTATTCTCGGAGCCCCTTCAGTGCCGCAGTCCCGCCACAGATCAACATCCGGTCTATTTTCTGCTCACCAAATTCTCGGCGATAGTAATCTATTGAACGGTTTACCTCGGCAACAAATCTCTCCAGCGCCGGACGCTGCAAAGTTGCCAGGCGCTTGACCAAAATACCGGAAGGTAATCGCTCCTGATTCTCCTCAGAGGGAATACCATACTTCCGCTTCAGTTCCTCGGCATCGTAAGCATCAAGCGCCAGCTGTCCCTCTTCAGTGGTAATGGCCACTGTCATCGCCTCAGTAATCGCATTGCCCGCGGTTGTTACGGTACGCGCCAAGTCAAGCCTTTCGCCCTTCATAAATATCATATCGGTAAACTCCGCGCCGATATCAAGCAAACACACGGTCTCATCCGGTCGCACCCTGCCAAACCTCTTGACCGCGGCATGGAGAGCAAAAGGAACCACGCTAATCGTTGTAGGTTCAAGTCCCGCCTTGCGTAATGTGGATATGTGGTCAGAAACAATATCCTTACGCGCAGCAATAACCATAACATTGTCCTTAATCGCACCCGCCTCTCGCACCGGTCCGAGTGTCTTGAAATCAAAAATCGCTTCGTCCAGGGTAAACGGAGAGTATTTCTCCAAGCGCAAGAGAATCGCATCCTTCAGCTCTCGCCGATTCATCTTCGGGAAAGATGCCTGACGCACGCTTACCGACGGTCCGGAAACAAAAGTGTAAACCTCTCGTGGCTTGTAGTCTTTAATCAGTTCGCGCAGAATTGAAGGAACATCAAACGCCTCTCCAATCTCCTTCAATCCGTAGTCAACAACTCGTCCCCCTTCTACTTTCACATATTTTACCGAATTGGACCCGATATCAATACAGAGGGTGCCTTTGCCCCCTCCGCCAAAGACGTTCATCGCCAAGGTACCTCCTTAGTTCAGCCGTCACTGACGCAAAGGCGTGACGGCAATCTCAGAACCATCACTAAATTTAAAGCGAAAATTCTTATTGTAAACATTAGCCGGAAAAGCTCCCGTCGGTGTTTTGCGAAAGCTTAAAAGAGAAACCATAACAATTTCCCTGCCCTCAGGCTGAATTACATAGGCCGGATAAAGCACAATACTGTCACCCTGTCCCCGACCGGGATAGAGTGAGTCCTCTTTTAACGAATTTCCGCTGATTCTAAAAAACATCGCATAAACGCTCTCCGGAGCCACGATAAAAGTTATTGAACGAATTGAATCTTCGGTAGAACCCGGGTTCACAATCTGGAAAGAAAACCCGGTACTATCACCATGCAAAATTGGTTCCCCCACCAGCTGAAGGTAATTCCGGAAAGAACGGCTGAATTTGAAGTCAACTACCGTTTTACTCCTGGGAGCAACAGTAACCATTCGCACAATAGAATCTCCACCAGGACGATAGGCAACAATCTTATGTATCCCGATAGGAATAGGACCGTGTGTTTCCGGTGAAAACATGTAAAAACCACCATTATCCGGGCGGGTAAAATAAAATGTGCCATTGGGCAAAACCAATCGTACCCCAACCGTTGCTGACCGCTCCCCGGGAGGATTATTATCTACATCCGTGATATTCCCTACTATAATATTATTAGTAAGATGGGCAACTGAATCACAGACACGCATTGTCATTGGATATTTGCCATTACCCAGTGTGGCTATTTTCCCGGTAACTGGATCATAAGTATAAGGATTACCCCAGGCGTCCAGACGGTAACCAATTGTATCCTGTAAAAAGTC
>CAKZPX010000013.1 GCA_937139435.1 uncultured bacterium | reverse complement strand
AAGGTTTCGGGCTGGTCTGAACCACTGGTGCTTGAGGTTAGTCCGGGCGAGGGCGAGGTGCGCTGGCGTTTTGGTTTGCCCGACCCGGAGGACCCGGAGGATTCGGCAGATTTCTCATTGCATATTTTCAGCATCGGTCCTGAGGGGCAGGTTTATATCCCGGCGGGTGATGTGCCGGCGCTGGTATGCCGTAATTCCCAGGGTGCCCGGCGCTGGGAGTTTTTCTCACCGGATGATGATGAGTTTGGTATTGGAGCAACGATCGCTGATGATGGCACAATTTATACTGGCACCGAGGGCGGGACGCTTTTTGCTTTAACCTCTGCCGGGAGAACAAAATGGTCGGTGACATTTCGTTCCGGGATTTTTGCACTGCCGGCGTTAGGTCCGGATGGTACGATTTATATTCAAACCGAGAATGACACATTTTTTGCTCTTAACCCCCAGAATGGTGCCCGGAAGTGGCGTTTTTATGCTGGTGGTGGTGAGCAGTCACCGGCGGTTGGTCCGGATGGGACTGTGTTTGTCGCCCATGATGACACCATTTATGCGCTGGACCCGGCAGACGGTGGTGTAAAATGGCATTATGGGATGAGGCAGGCGATTGTGGCGCCACCAGCGATTGATGTAACCAGACAGGTGATCTATGTGGTTGATGAGGATGGATGGCTGGCAGCGCTTAATCTTGGCGACGGTAGCGAAAGATGGGTGATCAGGGTGGGTAACGAGGTTTCAGCCGGGGTAATCGGGAATGACGGGACGATTTATCTTACCAGCACCGGCTCCCTGGTCGCGGTTAACCCGGAATGGGGTAATATTGACTGGCAATACATACCACCAATGAGCGGTGATGCCTCAACACCGGCGGTTTCTGATGAGGGTGTAATCTACTTCATGGTTATCGGTCTTTTTGATCAGGGGGTTGTGGATTCACTTTATGCGGTTAACAGCGACGGCTCAAGGCGCTGGGCAGCAGGGCTGGATATCGGTATACCGGGAGACTTTATTTCCGCACCCAAGATAGACCAGGCAGGCTATGTTTATATCGGTAACGGCACCCGTGCCTGGTGTATTGTCGGCAAGGGCGGTCCAGCACGTTCCTCCTGGCCGATGTTTGGTGGTGATATCCGTAACTCTGGGTGGGCGAGGTAAGATGGTTTTTTTTAAGCCGGTTTCTCCGCAACCGAATCACCGGGAGATTGAGCCGAGGATATTGCGTTTCTGGGAAGAAGGGCGGCATTTTTACCGGCTTATAGAGAAAAACCAGGGCAACGAGAAGTTTCGGTTTCTTGATGGTCCGATTACCGCTAACGGACCGATGGGTGTGCATCACGCCTGGGGTAGAACCTATAAAGACCTTTTCCAGCGTTACAAAGCGATGTTAGGGTTTGACCAGCGGTTCCAGAACGGGTTTGACTGTCAGGGACTCTGGGTTGAAGTGGAAGTGGAGAAGGAGTTAGGGTTTAAGTCCAAGAAGGACATAGAGAAGTTCGGGATTGCCCGTTTTGTTGAAAAGTGCAAGGAAAGGGTGATGAGGTTTTCCCGGATTCAGACCCGGCAGTCAATCCTGATCGGGCAGTGGATGGACTGGGAGAACTCTTATTATACGATGTCCGAGGAGAACAACTACTCCATCTGGTTTTTTCTGAAGAAATGTCATGAGCGGGGACTGATTTACGAGGGAACCGATGTGATGCCCTGGTGTGCCCGTTGTGGTACCGCAATCTCGGATATGGAGATCGCCACCGAGGGTTACCGGGAGTTAACTCACCCATCGGTATTCCTGCGCTTTCCTGTCATCGGAAAGGAAAGAGAGTATCTTTTAGTCTGGACAACCACACCCTGGACTTTAACCTCTAACACCGCAGCCGCGGTTCATCCGGAACTGGTCTATGTCCGGGCAAAAAAGGACGGTGATGTGTATATCCTGGCAAAGGAGCTGTTAAGGGTGCTGGGTGCGGGTGCCGAGGTAATTGAGGAGTTTTTAGGAAGCAGACTGGCAGGGTTAAGGTATCAAGGACCTTTTGATGAACTGGCGCCGCAGGCGGGTGTTGAGCATCGGGTGGTTTTGTGGAAGGATGTCAGCGCCAGCGAGGGAACCGGGATCGTGCACATTGCGCCGGGTTGCGGTAAAGAGGACTTTCTTTTGGGGAAGGAGGAGGGGCTGGCGGTGATTGCACCGCTGAACGATGACGGGACATTTAAACCGGAGTTTGGCTGGTTAGCAGAGAAGTATGCGCTGGATGTGACCAGGGTGATTTTTGATGATCTGGAGAAGAAGGGGCTGCTTTATCGGGTTGAGGATTATACCCACCGTTATCCTGTTTGCTGGCGGTGCGGTGAGGAACTGGTGTTCCGGCTGGTGGACGAATGGTTTATCGCGATGGACCCGTTGCGCGAAGAAATCATGGCGTCCGCACAGCAGGTGCGCTGGATACCGGAGTTCGGACTGGAACGGGAGCTGGACTGGTTGAGGAATATGGGTGACTGGTGTATCTCGAAAAAACGGTACTGGGGGCTGGCGCTACCAATTTTCCGGTGCGGGTGTGGCTGGTTTGATGTGGTGGGGTCAAAGGAGGAGTTGCAGAAGCGAGCGGTTGAGGGATGGGAGAGGTTTGAGGGGCATTCGCCACACCGTCCCTGGGTGGATGAGGTTAAGATCGCCTGTGAGCGCTGCGGCAACACGGTGCCAAGGATTAAGGATGTTGGTAATCCGTGGCTGGATGCGGGGATTGTGCCGTTTTCCACAACCTACTATCTTACGAACCGGGATTACTGGCGGGCGTGGTTTCCGTTTGATTTTATTACCGAATCTTTTCCCGGGCAGTTTCGGAACTGGTTTTATGCGATTCTGGCGATGAGCACGGTGCTGGAAAAGTGTGCCCCGTTCCGGACGGTGTTGGGTTATGCGACAATGAAGGCAGAGGACGGTCGGGAGATGCATAAGTCATGGGGAAATGCGATTGAGGTGGAGGAGGCGGTGGATAAAATGGGTGCGGATACGATGCGCTGGGTTTTTGCCCGGCACAACCCGACCCAGAATCTGCTTTTCGGTTTTAAGGTGGGTGAGGAGGTCAAGCGCAAGATCCTGACCTTCTGGAATGTGTACAGTTTCTTTATTACCTATGCCAATATTGATGGGGTTAATCCGGTGGCTTTGAAGGTGAAAAAGGAGGATTTGAACCGGCTTGACCGCTGGATTCTGTCCCGGCTCAACTCGCTGGTGAAACTGGCGCGGGAAAGGCTTGATGACTATGATGCGGCGAGTGTTGCCCTGGCGGTGGAGACGTTTGTGGATGACCTTTCTACCTGGTATGTGCGCCGGAGTCGGCGTCGGTTCTGGAAATCGGACAATGATCAGGACAAGGCCGGGGCGTACTGGACGCTCTGGACAGCACTGGTAACGACGGTAAAACTACTGGCACCGTTTATGCCCTTTATTAGCGAGGAGATGTATCAAAATTTAGTGCGCAGTTGTGATCCGGATGCGCCCGACAGTGTCCACCTCTGTTTCTATCCGGAACCTGATCTGGAATTTATTGATGAGAAACTGGAAAACGAGATGAAGGTGGTACGGGGACTGGTGTCGCTGGGACATGCAGCACGGGAAAAGGCACGGATTAAGGTCCGTCAGCCCCTGGCGAGGATGTTTGTTCGGTTAAAACCACCTCTGGAACAGGCGGTTTTAGAGCCTTATCTGGATGTAATCAAGGACGAGTTGAATCTACGGGAGGTGTTTTTTTCTTCCGGTGAACCACCCCGGGATTGTGTCACCGAGGAAGAGGACAGATTGGCTGTCGGACTGGATACCAGTATCACGCCTGAATTAGAGGCAGAGGGTTTGGTGCGAGAGTTGGTGCGGCGTATTCAGACCCTGCGCAAGTCAGCGGGTTATGATGTTGCGGACCGGATCGTTCTTTTCTGTTCCGGGACACCCCGGGTGCAGAAGGCGATTGAACTGTTTAAGGACTATCTCCGTCAGGAGACGTTAGCGGTAGAGATTGCCTTTCAGCCCCTAAAAGAGGCGGATATTGAGAGTGAGGTTAATGTAAATCGCGAGCCGGTTCGGCTGGCGTTAAGGAGGGTTAAACCTAATGGCTAAAGAGAAAAAAGGAAGGGTAAAGGGTGCGTTGACTGAGAAGGATTTGGGTCGGCTAAAAGAGTCACTATTGCGTGAGAAACAGCGGGTTCTCCGGCAGGGAAATTTCACGCGGGAGGTTATGGACACACCGACAACCACCGGTGACCTCTCCAGCCACCGGACACACATCGCTGACCAGGGGACAGAGAATTTTCAGCGCGAGTTTGCCTCGCAGTTGCGTTCTATTGAGGCGCGGTCGTTAAGGGAGATTGACGAAGCGCTCAACCGGATGGACCAGGGAAGATACGGCATTTGCGAGAAGTGTGGCAAGCCGATTCCCCTTGCCCGGCTGGAGGTTGTTCCTTATGCCCGTTTTTGTATGAAATGTGCTCAGCAGAGAAACACCGGAGAATAGCGCAAAACGTGTGCGGTTTACCGTATTAGGGCGTATCAGCGTCCTTTTATTTATAGTTCCGGCGTTCTGGGCAATTAATCGTTTCGTTGAGGTCGTGCTCTCAGTGCTGTTTCTTTGTTATTTGTTTTTGATGCTGCACAGGACAGGAGCACCTTTTTTCAATAGAGAAAACCAAGCTCCATTTTCAGCGGGCGGTGCTGCTGCGGAAGGAGGATTTTACAGTGGCGCACTGCACGCGGGCAGTTTTTTTAGACAGTTACGCACTTTCACCTGGCTGGCACCGGTTCTGGTTTTGACCAATGCGCTGTTCGGTCCTTCACCCCAGTTCTTAGGATTTATCAGTGTTGCCGGTACTTTGCAGGGGCTATTAATTTCCTATCGTTTGTTCTGGGCAGGAATGGTGGCGATGGTCTGTGTTAATTCCTGTTCCCAGGATGAATTAATAGGGGGTTTACGCCAGGTGGCAGGGAGGCGGTTTTCGCTTATTATAACGCGGACAATTAAGCTGGTTCCCTGTTTTCTTGATGTTCGTCCGGTGCGGTTAAGGAATCTGCCCGAGATGCTTGCCGAACGGATAGATGGGGCGGTTGCAGAGTTAAATAGCAGAGAAATGTCTGGGGGTGTGGATATACCGGACATAGCAGAGGAAGGTTTTTTCTCTACTGGCGGATTGAACACTGTATCGCCCGCTAACAGCACACCGCCTCGGGGAAAAGAGCGAAGAGAAAAAGAGGGTCAAATGCCCCTGTTTCGTTATGAAGACCTGTTGCTCATTTTACCGGCGCTGGTGCTGGGAGTGATATTTCTGCGGTAGGTGTCCAGTGCACAGTGGTAGACGGGGTGAAGGGATGAGGCGAAATATCCGGTTAACAATGGAGTTTGATGGGACGAATTATGCTGGCTGGCAGATTCAGTCTGCTCATCGTACGGTTCAGGGCGAACTGCGGAAGGCGTTAAGGCAGTTACTGGGAGGGGAGGTTGATGTTTATGGTTGTAGCCGGACAGATGCCGGTGTCTCAGCTCGTGCCTACGTGGTAAACTTTTTTACCCATTCCCGTCTTTCCCTGGAAAGGCTCCGGGCAGGAATAAATTTTTACCTGCCCGCTGATATATTTGTTAAATATGCTGATGAGGTGGCGCTGGATTTTCATGCCCGTTACAGCGCCAAGGGCAAGAGGTATTCGTATTATATCATCCGTAACCGTTCACCGTTGCGGGCAAGACATGCCTGGGAATTTCTCTATCCACTTGATGTTGAAAGGTTGCGGGAGGCTGGCAATTTTTTTATCGGAGAGCGTGATTTCAATCCGTTCTGTCATACCCGGGAAGATGATGGAGCGTGTAAAATCTTTGCGATCGGGGTAAAAACACGAGCGGATGAGGTTGTGGTTTCGGTTCGGGGAAACCGTTTTCTCTATAAGATGGTGCGCCGAATTGTGGGCGCAATGGTCGCCTATGCCAGTAACCGGATAAACGGTGATGATATCAGAGAGTCCCTTGCGGGCAGGAAGGCAAAAGCGTTTACCGTGGCACCAGCAAAGGGGCTTGTCTTAGAAAAGGTTTTTTACTGATTCAGATAGCGCTGGGCAGCGTCATCCAGCGCCTGTTTTGGGGTTTTAAATCCCAATGTAGCGGATTCCAGTTCTTCAACCAGCGCCTTACGACCGGCAAGCCATTTTAACCCCCGGGGTTCAAAGACGCCGTGCTCCATTTGCCGGTAGGCGGCTTTTAAGCTCGGGGTGTTCTGGAGACGTTCCTGGATACGGGGGTGTTCCAGACAGCGGCGATGAATTGGGACGTACCAGGTTCCCAGTGACCATTCCACCTGTTGCTCGGGTGATATGAACCATTTTATGAAACGCCATGCCGCCTGTTTTTCTGCAGGTGATGCCTTTTTGAACATTCCGATGTTGGTGCCATAGATTATTGCGGCACACAGCGTATCCCAGATTGGTATCGGTGCCATACCCACAGTAAATCTTTCCCGGTCAACAATCGGCGCCCGCCACGTGGAACTGCCGGTAAGGGTGGCAATTCTGCCCACGAGAAAGTCGTCCATCGGGTTTCTGCCGGTGGTTGATACCTGGGCGCTGTCTTTCTGGATTAGGTCAACCTGAAATGTAAGGATCTCGACCCCAATAGAGGAGTTGAATTCAGGAATGCCATCCTCCTGGTCAAGGAATTTACCCCCGCGCTGAAAGAGCATGGAGCCAAATATCCAGATATCGGTGCCGTTGGCAGTTGCCCATACCTCGGTTGTGCCGTTCGGGCTGCGCCGGATTAGTTTCCTGCACATCTGGCGGAACTCCTGCCAGGTTTTGGGAAAGGAGTCATAGCCGGCTGATTGGAGCAGTTCCACATTGTAGTAATAGACCGGCACACTTTTGTTGAATGGCAGGGTGAGCAATTTCCCATCCCAGCGATTGTTTGCCAGGAGTGCGGGGTAAATGTCCGCAAGTTCTTCCGCCGGGATGCCATCAGGACCGTTAACGTAGTCTTCCAGAAACTCCAGTTCGCCAGCAGCGTATAACTGAGTGGTCCAGTTTTCATACATCTGGGCAATGGTAGGCGGGTTCTTAACCGCAACCGCGCCCAGAAGTTTCTGGGCAAGGGCATCATAGTTCCCCATCCCGACAAGTTCAATGTTAATGTCCGGGTTCTCCTTTTCAAATCTTGCTACCATCTCTTTTAGGGTCTTCTGTGCCTCGCCACCCATTGCATGCCAGAAGCGGACCGTAACCTTTTTGCGCGTGGCAGGACAGCTGATTAATAAGAGAGGTAAGATAATGAGAGTTAAAAATTTTTTACCCATACTGGTGTTATAAAAGCGAACAAAGTTATTTTAGTGCTGATGCGGGCATCTGTCAAAACGGCGCGGGGGAAACAAAGGTAATTAAAAGATAAGGCGGGAGTTTTGGCTCCCGCCTGGGATTCTGGCTGGATTTTAGATCCTGACCTTAGCGCAGAACAGTGGTCTTCAGCCGGGTGGTAGTACGCGCGGTGCTGAGTTCGTAGAAATAGAGACCATTGGAAACAGACCGTCCATAGTCATCGGTAAGATTCCATGTCAGACTGTGGGTGCCGGCAGCAAGAGAACCACGGAGAACGGTGCGGACGAGTTCTCCAGAAGCGGAGTAAATCCTGATGGTTATCATGTCTGATGCGGGCAACTGGAATTGAATCTTCTGGGCGTTATGAGCGGGGTTGGGAAGGACAGCGGTGAATTCGGGCAGCGGTGCGTTTTGTTTTTCGGTCACGCCAGTAAGATAGGGTTCAATCCAGCTGCGAATAACTGATTCGTTAAAACCCTCCATTGAACCGACCACGATGCCAGCGGTGTCAATAACATAGTTTAGCGGGATATAGCCATTCATCCGATATGCGTTCCACGCTGAACCGGCATCACGGAGAAATGGATATGAATAGTAGCGGGCATACACCTTGACGACTGAGTTCATATCCTGCCAGAGGTTGACGGCAAGCGGAACATAACCACGCTCGCCATACTCATCGTACATTACTTGTAATCGCGGTAACTCCGCGAGGCAGGAAGGTCAGGTGGATTGCCAGAAGAAAAGTTGGACAACGTGTCCCCGGTATTCTGCCGGGATACTATGGGTTACCCAGGCGGTATCCACGATGGATACATTTGGTGCCGGGTCACCCGGTTGGGGCCAGGACCACAGAAATGCTGGTGCCAGTAGCAAAAGCAGGGCACCGGTACGCCCTAAACTACGCATAAATACCTCCTTTTTTAGAATTTTAACTTAATTTGTTTATAATGTCAAAGAGTTTCAATTTGGCCGCGGTTTTAGAATGAAACGCGCAGGTTACTGGCATAAGATAGATACAAAATGGGTTATTATTCTTTGCCGGTGTCATTGCTCCTTTCCATTAACCAGGCGTTTTTGGGACAACTGAAAGTCTTTTTCTAAAACAGAGGGTGTAACATCAGATTTTTCTGGATGTTGTCGAGCTAAAAATTCAGCAGTGCCGCCGGGTCAATGAGATTACCGTCTTTTCTGATTTCCAGATGGAGATGAGGTGCGCTTGCTTGTCCTGTCATACCTACTGTGCCAATCTTTTGCCCAACGCGCACCGTATCACCTTTTTCTACCAGCCACCCGGCAAGGTGACCGTAATAACTTTCGTAACCTTGCGCGTGGCGGATAAGTAAATATCTACCGAATTGCGGGTGGACACCTTTTTCGGTAACGATGCCGTCAGCCACCGCCAGGACCGGACTGTTTTTCTGACAGGCAAGGTCAAACGCCATATGGTCGGTGGTAGCGGTGCGCGATATGGCGTAACGGGTGACAGGAACCAGCACCGGAACGGGGTGACTACCCCATGGTTGATTTTTTACCCATTCGGGGAGTACGATTGATTCAACGGTAGCAGCGCTCCAGTCCACCGGTGGTGGGGTAAGGTTGACACCCAGCATCCGGGCAAGTTTCTCCCTTTCCTTTTCCAATAATTCCAGGCGCTCTTTTAAGGTAACGACCTTCTTGAACTCCTCTTCAAGCTGCCGGTTGCGGTGGTTAAGGTATACCAGACGGGAGAACCGGTAGACACCAGAGATAAGAAGACCGCCGGCGATAAGTACAGCAAGAAGCGCAGTGCAGACTCCGACAAAGAGAAGCCGTGCCAGTTTCAGGGGCAGGCTAAAGCGAATAGAGTTAGGAGTGTAGTTGGCAGAGATGAAGACGGTAATCTCCTTGCGGGACATCTACTCTGCTTTTCGGATTAGTCGGTAGATTCGGTCAAGGTCATCAAGGGAGAAAAATTCAACCACGATTTTGCCCGGTCGTTTCTCTCCTGCGGGCGGGGTGATACAAACCTTTGTTCCCAGTAGCTCCTGAAGTCTTTCCTCAAGTTCCTGCAGATGGGGGTCTTTTTCTTTTCGGGCTGAAGTGGGTGTTCCCCCCCTGCGTTCACCGCAGAGTCTTTCTAAGGTGCGGACCGACAGTCCTTCTTGGATGACCCTTTCACATAATTCTACCTGATCGCGGCGGCTGGAGATGGTAAGTAGGGCTCGGGCATGCCCGGAAGAGATTAAACCCTGCGCCAGCGCCTCCCGCACTTTAAAGGGGAGTGAAAGCAATCGCAGGGCATTGGTGATTGTTGACCGGTCTTTGCCCACCCGGTGGGCAATCTCTTCATGGGTTAACCCAAACTGTTCAGTAAGATTTTTGTAGGCAAGCGCCTCGTCAATCGGGTTGAGGTCGGTACGCTGGACATTTTCAATCAATGCCATTTCTAGCATCTCGCGGTCGTCAACTGTGCGCACAATTGCCGGGATGGTGGTAAGCCCTGCTGCCCGGGCAGCGCGCCAGCGCCTTTCACCCATCACCAGTTCGTAGCCATCGCGGCGCCGACGCACGACCACCGGCTGGAGCACGCCTTTCTCTTTTACTGATGCCACCAGTTCCTGAAACCGAGGGTCGTTATCTTCTTCTTTTGTGACCCGCGGTTGGTAGGGGTTGGGGCGGATCTCGTCTACCGGTATCGGACGGGATTCACTGGCCAGGAGTTCCTGGGTCTTTTCCGGAATTATCGCCCTTATTCCTTTACCCAAGGCACGGCGTTTTTCTGTAGAGTAGTCGTTCATGGTGTGTTAACTAATGTTTAAGGTGGTGAAGCATCCGGGTTGATACGACACCGGTGGAGCAATTCATCCGCCAGGGCGAGGTAGGCTTGGGCACCAGCAGAGTGACCATCATAGGCAAATATCGGTTTACCAAAACTGGGTGCCTCGGCAAGGCGCACACTGCGCGGGATGATGGTATCAAACACCTGTTCTTTGAAGAAGTCGCGCACCTCTCGTTCCACCTGCTGGCACAGGTTCAGACGGGCAGAAAACATGGTTAAAAGCACACCATCAATTTCCAGGAGCGGATTGAGACTGGTGCGCACCAGGTTAATAGTTTCCAGCAGTCGAGACATTCCTTCCAGAGCGTAGTATTCTGCCTGTACCGGTATGATGACGCCGCGGGCGGCAGCCAGGCTGTTGATGGTTAAGAGCAATAAAGAGGGCGGGCAATCAATAATGATAAACGAGTAGCTGGGGTCAATCAGGCTTAATGCCCGGCTGAGGCGAAACTCACGCTGGGGTGCATCCACCAGTTCTACTTCGGCACCAGCAAGGTTGATTGTTGCCGGCAGCAGGTCAATACCCTCAAACGGGTTACGGACGATCGCCTCATCAACCTGCTGGGCTTCAATCAGTGCCTCATAAACCGACACGGTCAGTTTGCTGCGGTTTATTCCCAGTCCGAGGGTGGCATGTGCCTGGGGGTCCATATCCACAAGCAGTACCCGGGGGGTGCGTAACGCCAGGGCGGCGGCAAGGTTGACAGCGGTGGTGGTTTTACCTACTCCGCCTTTTTGGTTACAGATGGCGATCCGGCGTGCCATTACTCAAAAATGTAACGTTAAAGTTTTTCTCTGTCAATAAATAGTATAAGGGCGGTTCCTGGATTACCCTTTAACTGTCTATCGCTTCAGAAGGTATAGCTCAGTTCCAGCGAGTAACTGAGCGCAGCGAGATTGTCAATTGATTCGGTGTGCCATTCCGGAGCGATGTTTATCATGCCCTGGAGGGCAATCCCTTTTAAAATCTGGTAGTTGAGAAGCAGGTTAAATTCGTTAAACCGGTAATTGAACTGAAGTCCAGAGTCTATGGGCAGGTAATACCTTTTACCTAACCGGTCTTCAATCGTGGTCCAGAATCTTTCGGATAAGAACAGGTCCATACCAAGGGTCAACGCCAGTTCCTGGTAGTCCTGACCTGTGGGTTTGGGCAGGGAACGGCATATTTCCCACTGGGGTCCGGTGCGCAAGGTGAAGGTGCTGTTCGGTCGGAACTCCAGTTCTGTTGAAAGCCGGTTCTCTATTTGGTTTTGATAGATGGGGTTGGTTTCCTCATACCAGGTGAGGCGTGCCTGGTCATCAATGGTTATGCCGGTGGTGCTGTTCCAGTCCCAGCCGAGGACAAGTGCGGGCTGGATTTCCTGATAACTTTTTGTCTTGCTGATAT
>CAKZPX010000012.1 GCA_937139435.1 uncultured bacterium | reverse complement strand
CAACCTGATGGAGACAGCGCTGTTTTTTCTGCACATCAACCAGGGCGACCCGGGCGAGCCGGTGCTGATGGGTAATCGCCCGGACAAAAGCCCTTTCCATGCTTGCCAGTTTTTTATCTGTAACCATAGTCCCTCGCTTATTGGTAAATGATGAACGAATAAATAAAGGCACCCGATACTTTTCTGCCAGGGCGCAGGCACGGGGGTGAATCACCTCGGCACCGGCCTGGGCAAGTTCTGCCAGTTCTTCAAAGGTAATCTCGGGCACCGGTTTGACCCCGGCAAACTCCAGCGGGTTTTCGGTAAAAATCCCATCAACATCTTTGTAGAGTTCACAGCGGTCAGCACGGAGCACCGCAGCAAGGGCAACTGCGGTAACATCCGAACCACCCCGTCCCAGGGTGGTAATTTCCCGTTCCTCGCTCATCCCCTGAAAACCGGCAACGATCGGGATTTTGCCCTGGCGCAGGGCGGTGGTGAGGCGCTGGAGCCGGATTTCCTGAATCCGGGCATCAGAATGGAAGCGGTCGGTGATGATACCCACTTGGGAGCCGGTAAATGACTGGGCAGGACAGCCGAGCCGGAAAAGCGCCATTGAGAGGAGCGCCATTGCCTGGCGTTCACCGGCAGAGAGGAGCATATCCAGTTCCCGGGGTGCGGGTTTTGTGTGCTGCCGGCGTGCGGGGAATCTGGTAACCGCCAGTGCGAGCCGGTAGAGGCGGTCAGTGGTATCACCCATTGCCGAGACAACAACCACCATGCGGTCACCCTGCTGGTAGCGGTGGGCGATCCTTTTTGCTACCGCCTGGATGCGTTCAACACCGTCAAGCGAGGTGCCGCCGTACTTCTGGACAATCAGCGCCATTTGCCTTTTAGCGATTTTTCTTTTAAAGACTGTTTATAGCAGAAACAGATGGCAGTGGTGTTATAGAGATTACCCGGTGCGGTTTTTCTCTCGGTACTGGAGAGACAGGTCATAATTTTCCTGCTCGTGCGTTGTTTAACCACCGTTTTAGTCGCCGGGCAGCGATTGCGAGCCGGCGCTCTTCAGCGATCAGGGCAAATCGGACATAGCCCTCACCATAACGCCCGAAGCCCAGTCCGGGTGCAGCGAGCACGCGGCATTTTTCTAACAGGGCAATGACAAAGCCGTAAGAGGCGGAGCCGTTAACCCTTTCCTGCCACCATTCCGGTAGTTTTGCCCAGATATAGAATGTTGCTGCGGGCGGGGTTACCAGACAGCCGGTAAGGTTCAGTTCCTGGCAGAAGGCGTCCCGGCGCGCCTGATAGATTTTTCTTGTCTTCTCGGCAAATTGCGCGCCATTCTGCAGGGCAAAGTGTGCCGCATCCTGGACCGCACCCCATGGTCCGGAATCGGTGTTCTGTTTTATCCGCAAAAGGGCAGAGAGCAGATTTTTATTACCCACCACCATGCCGATGCGCCAGCCCGGGATGGAGAAGGTTTTGGAAAGGGAGTGGAATTCAACTGCGCAGGCGTCAGCATCCGGCACCTGAAGGATGCTCGGGGGCGGAGAATCAAAGTAGATTTCAGAATACACATTATCATTGGCGATATAGAAACCGTATTTGAGCGCCAGTTGTACCACCTCCTGATAGAAATCCAGGCTGGCAACCGCACCGGTGGGGTTGTTAGGAAAATTAAGACAGAGGAGTTTCAACCGGGGCGCGATACGTTTGAGAAAGTCCAGGTCGGGCAGAAAGTTGTTTTTCTCTTCCAAGGGCACGGTTATCGGTGTTGCGCCACAGAGCCGGGTCTGGTTCAGTGCTACCGGATAACCCGGGTCACACACGCCAACGATGTCGCCGGAGTCACAGGTGCCCCAGATGAGATGGGCAAGTCCCTCCTTGGAGCCGATAAGAGCGATAACCGAATCCAGGCTGATTTTAACCCGAAAACGGCGCCAGTACCAGCGGGTGATGGCAAGACGGAGCGACTCCTTACCGGCATAGGTGGGATAGCGGTGGTTTTCCTTTTTCAACAGCGCCTGACGCAGGGCGCGCAGGAGTTTTGGGGCTGGTGGTATATCCGGGTTGCCTTCACCAAGGTCAATTAAACCCTGCCGGGCATTAGATTTCATCTCATCCAGCCGGGAAAAGAGATAGGGCGGAATTGTGCCCAGACGTCGGGCAAGAGGATCTTTACCTATCACCGGGGCGTGCTCCTTTTTTCATTTCTTACATATCTATCCTAAATCGGGATTAAGTCAAGTTTAGATTGAGATGGAGTATAAAGCCGAGTTTTGCCATCCTCATCACCACCGCTTTTTGAAACCGTTCTCTCTGGATGGCACCGGTGTTAATCATTTGCGGGGTCAGGGATAAGATATTTATTATCATAGAGTTAGTCTTAAAAGGCGGTCAAAAAACGATAAAAGGAAGGCGGGCAGGGGGGTAACCCCGGGTTATCCCCCGGGTAGTCCCGGGGATTACCCCTCTTATTAACCGCCATTCAATCTTTATTTCAACCATCGGCTAACAAGTCTGGATTACCACCCCCTGCCATAGCATTGTTTTTATCCGGGATTCTGTTTATGAGGTTTAATCGGCTTTAATAGCACCTTTTTTCTCCAGCCTGGACTCGTTTTAGTCTGGAGAAGAAGATGGCGCCGGGCAGGTCGTGGAGCGCATTTTTTTCGGACAGGGGACTGATGCTGGCAACCATTTTCCGTCACAACCGTAATGGGGTTGACAGCTCTGGATCGTTATTTACAATAATGCCAGGAGTAGTGGAGATGCGTGGTTTTCCCGTCCGGTCGTTATGGGCAGAGATTAAAAGGGTGCTTTTGTTCATTTACGGTCTTTTAATCCGGGTGCGGGTAATCGGAAGTGAGCGGATGGTTGTTCCCTTGCGCAGCGGGTTTATCGTCGCTGCCAACCATCTTACCGGTGCAGACTCAATTGTGATTCAGGTTGCGCTGAAGACAAGGATTTTCTTTCTGGCGGCGGCAAGGTGGTTTCACTCCCGATTCGTTGGCTTCTGGATGCGTAATCTCTGCGATACAATGCCGGTGGCAGCAGGCGGTGGCTGGGAAAATGTCCGGGGTCTGCGCCAGGGGTTGAAGATGCTGGTCGCGGGCGGGGTGTTGGGCATCTATCCGGAAGGTGCTTTGAATCGCACCGGCGAGGTCAGGCAGCTGTATGATGGTGCGGCGTGGCTGGCGTTGCGGACAGGGGCGCCAGTGGTGCCGGTTTATGTCAGCGGTTTGAGACCGGGACCGGTGCCGGGTTCCCGTCCCTGGATTGACGAGGCCTGGGAGGGTTTTTTCTCGGTGGTGGGTAACCTGCTTAACCGTAACATCGTCGTAGCGATCGGTGAGCCGATCCTGCCACCAGCAGAGTTGCCGCACACTCCGGCGGAGCTGAGCGCCGTGATTGAGCGGATTAACCGGCAACTTCTGGAGGAATTCCAGCGCCTGCGGGCGGTGAGCGTTGACCGCAAAAGAAATTGAGATAAAATCTCCCGGTGAAAAAGTCAATCGTGGACAGAGGCGGTAAGAGCCAGAATCTGGCTGCGGACATCACCCGGATTATCGCCGAGATTGAAAAGGGACAGTTTCGTTCCCTCTATTTTTTCTTAAACTCGGATGAGGTTTTTGTTCAGGAGGTGATCGGGCAGCTGAAGCGAAAACTTCTTGTGCCCGGGCTGGAGGTTTTTGACTTTGAGACGATCAATGCCGCTGATATCCGGGAGGAGGGGATGAATGTGCCGGTGGTGTTACAGCGGGTGCGCCAGGTGCCGGTGGCGGCAAAGCGCCGGCTGGTGGTGATTAAGAACTTAGAGAAGATGCGTGCCAACCCGTTAAAACAGTTACTGTCCGGACTGGTGGGGCTACCGGATTCAGCAAGTGTGGTGGTGGTGGCGGCGGGAGATAAGGAGTTCATGAAGTTATGTAAAGGGATCGGGCTGGACAAGTTTTTTATCATCCTGCCGGCACCCACGGATGAGGATTTAAAAAAGTTACTCCGGGCGCGGGTACGGGATGCCGGACTGGAGATTGAAACGCCAGCGATTGACGAATTGATTGCTATTACCGGTGATGATATAATGTCTCTTAAAAACGAGATTGAAAAGATGGCAACAGTTTTGCAACCGGGAACAAAAATTAGCCCGGCGCTGGTGCGGCAATATGCCAGTGCCAGCCGGGTGTTCAATCTGGAGGACTTTATTACTGCGGCAGTGATGCGCCGGCGCCGGGAGGCGTTAAGAGTTCTGCGCTGGCTGGAGGAGACCGGCGAGGAGCCGGTGCGGATTGTTGTTAACCTCGGCTACGCCTTACTGGCGATGTATAAAGTCAAGACCGGAGCGATGCCGGAGTGGGCGATCCGCCCTAACCGGCGGGCGGGTTTAAAACACTGGGACGTCAACCTCATTGACAGGGTGTTGCGAAAACTTTACGAGATTAACCTTAAGATTGTTTCCGGTCATCCTGAGCCTTTTGCCCTGCTTGAGATGATAACCGTGGCGATTGGCAAAGAAGGGGGTTAGCGATGAACGACTATCCAGCAAGAGAAATTGAAATTAAATGGCAGGGGTTCTGGGAGGAAAAAGGTGTGTTTCGTACCAGCCCGAACCCGAAAAAGAAGTACTATGTCCTGGTGATGTTTCTTTACCCTTCGGGCGACATGCACATGGGTCACGCCCGTAACTACTGCATCGGCGACTGTATCTGCCGGTTGCGCAGACTCCAGGGTTATGATGTCCTGCACCCGTTTGGCTGGGATGCCTTTGGTCTGCCAGCAGAGAATGCGGCAATAGAGCACAACATCCCGCCCTGGGTCTGGACATTTGACTCCATCAACCTCTGCAAAAACAACCTCAAACGGCTCGGCATCGCCTATGACTGGGAACGGGAGGTGACTACCTGTCTGCCCGAATACTACCGCTGGAACCAGTGGCTCTTCCTTAAATTCTATGAACGGGGACTGGTCTACCGGAAATCAGCCTATGTCAACTGGTGTCCCAGGTGTCAGACGGTGCTTGCTAACGAGCAGGTGATTGAGGGCAGATGTTATCGTTCCAGCTGTGCGGCACCGGTGGAGAAGAAGAAACTGACCCAGTGGTTCTTCCGGATTACCGATTATGCCCGGGAACTGTTGGAAGGGATTGAGGAACTGACCGGCTGGCCTGATAGTGTGCGGATTATGCAGCGCAACTGGATCGGGCGCTCGGACGGGGTGGAGGTGGAATTTCTATTAGAGGACGGTACAAAACTGCCGGTTTTTACCACCCGTCCGGATACACTTTACGGCGTAACATTCCTTGCCCTGGCACCGGATGCACCCCTGGCAGAGACGATTGCGCTGGGCACGCCGCAGGAAAAGGCGGTGGCAGAGTTCTGTGCCCGGGTGCTGCTCCAGCCCGAGGTGGAGCGAATTGCTGCTGGGAAGGAAAAGGAAGGGGTGTTTACCGGCAGGTTTGCCCGGCATCCTTTGACCGGAGAAAAGATACCGATTTACATCGCTGATTTTGTTCTGGCGAGTTATGGCACCGGGATGGTGATGGCGGTGCCGGCGCATGACCAGCGTGACTTTGAATTTGCCCGTAAATACAACCTGCCGATCAGGGTGGTGATTCAACCACCGGAGCGTAAACTTATCCCGGAGGAGATGACCGCAGCCTGGACCGAACCCGGGATAATGGTCAACTCAGGACAATTTGACGGCACGCCGTCGGAAAAGGGTATTGAGCAGATGATTGAATACCTTGTCCAGCAGGGGCTGGGCAGGCGCAAGACACTTTACCGGCTCAAGGACTGGTTGATATCCCGGCAGCGCTACTGGGGCACGCCGATACCGATGATTCACTGTGATAAGTGCGGGATTGTGCCTGTTCCCTATGAAGACCTGCCGGTGCTGTTACCGCCCAACGTTACCGACTACCAACCGAAGGGCAAATCGGTTCTCGCCGGGGTAGAAGATTTTATCAACACCGTCTGTCCGCAATGTGGTGGTCCGGCAATGCGCGACCCGGATACAATGGATACATTCGTTGACTCATCCTGGTATCATCTGCGCTACACTGACCCGCACAATCAGGAACTTCCCTTTGCCCGCAGTGAGGCGGACAAATGGTTACCGATTGATGAGTACATTGGCGGGATTGAACACGCCTGCGGTCATTTGATCTTCTTCCGTTTCTTTACCCGGGTTCTCCACGATATGGGGATGGTGGGTGTTAAGGAGCCGTGTCGGGTGCTTCATACCCAGGGGATGGTTTCTCTTGATGGCAAGACGATGTCCTCATCCAAACGCCACGGGGTCTGGGTGGGACCGTTTGTTGAGGAGCATGGTGCGGACTGCACCCGTCTGGCGGTACTCTTTGCCGCACCACCGGAAAAACCCTTAGATTGGACAGATGACCTGGTTACCGGTGTAAAAAGGTTTCTTAACCGCATCTGGCGTCTGTTTATGGAGGCGGGTGCTGAACCGCCACCAGCAGCGGTGGCGCCGGAGCGGTTCACTCCGGCAGAGCGCGAGCTTTACATCCGCCTGAATCAGGTACACCGCAAGGTAATTACCGATGCCGAAAACTTCCAGTTCAATACCGCCATCAGTGCGCTGATGGAACTGCTTAACTTCCTTTACACCTTCCCGGAGCGCCAGGCACCGGTTTACCGCTTTACCCTGGGCAGGTTTGTCCAGCTCCTTGCGCCCTTTGCCCCGCATCTGGCTGAAGAGTTATGGCACCGGTTCTATCCAGAAAAGGGTTCCATCTTT
>CAKZPX010000011.1 GCA_937139435.1 uncultured bacterium | reverse complement strand
TATGAAGAGTGCAAACCACTGGCACCGATCAAGCCGGGTGAGGCGGTAATTACCGGCGGGCACAACCTGCCCAACAGTTATGTCATTCACTGTCTGGGACCGGTGTATGGTGTTGACAGACCCGAGGCAGAGCTTCTTGCCCGCTGTTATGAAAACGCCCTGCAAAGGGCAGAAGAAAAAAGGGTAGAATCAATCGCCTTTCCGGCAATCTCCACCGGTATCTTTGGCTATCCGATAAAAGAGGCGGCAGAGGTAGCGGTGCGCGCGGTGTTAAAGATGGTTCCGCGATTAAAACATATCAAAAAGATTCGCTTTGTCCTTTACAGTTCCAGTGACCTGCTGGTGTATGAGGAGTTGTTAAAGAAAATAAGCGCGGGGGAGGAGATATAGCTGGCAAGGAGTGACTATCCAGCGGTCAGAACCGCTGCAGACCGGAGCGGGGAAATCGTTATTTTTAATTAAATCATCTGAAACAGGGCAATTCTCCAATTATTTTTCCTGACGTAAATTAACTTTACTTCCACGGTTGCTGGCGGGTTGACCCCGGAAGGATATGGGTTTATAATTTGTCTGTGCTCGGGCTGTTATTAGGTCTTTTGTTGCCCGGTTTCTGGTTTTCCCCGCCGGTTTTTGCCGATACGCTGGAGGATTTTGAGCGCGGGGCGGTGGTGCTTTTTTCTTTTCCAGGTGAGGATGAGGAGCCGGAGCGGTGGCAACTGGATTCAGCGGTTACTCATAATGGTTCCCGGTATGCGCTGAAGTTGTTCGGGAATACCTGGAAGGTGGAGTCAATAGCACCGGTGGTGCTGGATAGCGGTGATGTTTGGGAGGTGTGGGCGTATGTGGAGAGTGTGGCTGATGTGCAGGGGTTTGGACTGGTGGGCGCGGGCGAGACACTGCTTTATGCCTTTGCCGGTAACAGAAGGGTAGACCCGCAACGGTTTATTACCGTTTATCAGGGCGCCTTTCCTTTACGCACCTGGAACTGTTATCGTCTGCCGGTTGGGGAGGACTGGCTCTCCCGTTTCGGGCATCTGGTAACGGTTGACAGGATGGTGTTTTTTAATGACCGGGATAGCGGTGGTGTCGGAGTGGTTTATTTTGATGATGTGGTGAATATCAGTGCTGATTTGCCCCGGGCGCCCGGGGTGGAGGCGTGGTATGAGCTGGGAAACCAGCAGCGGAATGCTGATGGCTCGTGGAGTATCACGGTGCATTTTTTCAGCCGGGTTAATGACCCGGACAGCCGGGAGCATTTTTATTTCTGGTATTTTGGTGATGATTCGGTAAGTTGTGATTCCTGTCCGGTGCATACCTATGTGGTGTGCGATAATCATCGGTATACGGTGTTGCTGGAGGTTTTTGATGAGAGCGGATTGCGGGGCAGGGATTCGTGCTGGGTGTGGGTGGAACCGGGCGGGTCAAGTTTTCCCCTGCGGTTGAGTTTTGTCGGTGATGTGATGCTGGCACGGCGGTATGAGCCGTTGATTGAGACCCTCGGGGTGGAGGGGATTTTCTCTCCTATCCGACCTTATCTGGCAGAGGCGGATATCCGGGTGGCAAATCTTGAGTGTCCTTTGACCGACCAGGGTACAAGGCATCCGACCAAGCCGATTGTGTTTCGGGGTAAACCCGAGTACGGTGAGGGTTTGAGGTATGCCGGTTTTGATCTGGTTTCGCTGGCAAATAATCATATCCTTGA
>CAKZPX010000010.1 GCA_937139435.1 uncultured bacterium | reverse complement strand
TGTCTGGTCTGACGGAGCCGGTCAATTTTCTCCAGCAGGGTGAGCAGGTGTTCACGGGTTACCGGCTTGGTGATGAAGTCAAACGCGCCCTGACGCATCGCCTCTACCGCCAGGGCGATTGTGCCGTAACTAGTGAGTATGATGACCTCGGTTTCGGGATTGTTTTTTTTCGCCGCTTTCAGCACCGCCATCCCATCTACTGGCACCATTTTCAGATCGGTAATGACAACGTCGTAGGTGTTTCTTTCCAGGGCAGCGAGCGCGGTGCTACCGCTATTCAACGCCGTTACTTCGTGACCGGCAGCGCGCAGGTTTTCGGCGGTCATCTCACAGAAACGGATTTCGTCATCAACCAGCAGGATTTTCATACTGGTAACTGCACCTCCACCGTTGTTCCAATTTTTTCGTCACTGATTATTTTAACCTTACCCTGGTGTAATTCAACAATTCTCCGGACAACAAAAAGTCCCAGACCACTGCCCTTTTCCCGGGTGGTGAAGAATGGTTCAAACACCTTTTTCAGGTTTTTCTTTGCGATACCTGGTCCGTGGTCGGTTATACTGATTACCGTCCAATCGCGGTTATTGCGGGATTCTTTTCTGCCGGTAATTCGGATTAGCCCGCCCTGCGGTTGTGCCTGAATTGCGTTTAGGATGATGTTGATAAAAACTTGCCGCAGCTGGAGTTGCGAGCCAGGTACCGGTGGCAGGGTGCTGAGCAGATTTTCAATGCGAATATTGTTCTGGTTGATTTCTTCACTCAGCCGGTCAAGGAGGTTGTTAATCAGTTCCGAGAGGTTCACCATTTCCCCGGTTTCGGTCGTTTTTCCGGAGCCGAGGCTGAGATAGTTTGTCAGGATGCGATTGACTCGGTTAACCTCTTCCCGGATATAGTCAAATGTTTTGTCATTAGCGGCATCGTAGCGAATCTGGAGCCGTTCGGTAGCGGCAAGGATGGTGGCGAGGGGGTTGCGGATATCATGTGCCAGCGCCCCGGCCATTTCACCGAGCAGGGCGAAGGTGCTGGCGCGGTTAGCGGTGTTTTCCAGTTTCAGGACGTAACGGGTGATACTGATTGAGGTGATGATAATGATAAGCAGGACGATAAGACTCAGGGCGTTGATAACCAGAAGGGTGTTACGATACTGGTTGATATTTTTAAAGAAGCGGGCATCTGCCTCCACTCCGAGCACGCCTCGCACCGCACCGGTAGTGTCATAGACCGGTGCATAGGCAGATTTAAGGTAATATCTTCCTGCCCGGTATAACGGCGAACTGGTGGCGATACCGCTGAATGCGGCAAGGATTTCCGGTGCCTCCAGGTCCAGGCTCGGGTCGGTCGTGCCGATAAGTTCTGGTTCCTGAAGGTTGGCAATAAAACGCAGGCTTTCATCAACGATAAATATGTTAAGCAGACCGGCTTCGGTCAGCGCCGGTCTGAAGTTTTTGACAAAGAGGGTGGCGGTGTCAGGAGACTGGCTTGCCAGTGTCTTTGCCAGCAGTTCCAGGCGCTCACCCAGTTCTCCTTCCATCAT
>CAKZPX010000009.1 GCA_937139435.1 uncultured bacterium | reverse complement strand
AGGTGAGCACCCGGAAGCCATCGGTGTTATAGCGGGTGGAAGGGAAAATGAGATAAAGTGTAAAGAGGGAAGAAGGTATAATGATTATGGTAAGCGTGTGTTTCACGAGCGTATCCGTTACTGGTTTGAGGATAGAACAACTGCGGTTTCTGTCAAGAATAAAAATCAGCCGATCAGCCGATTATGAGGTGTTGAAAAAATTTAAAAGAAGATGTTGACAAACGGATTTAGATTAGTATATTTGCTAATTAGGTTAACAGACACATGGGGCAGAAGTGCCGTTTAGGCACACTTTAATAGACTTGACCCCAGTTAATTAGGTGTCAGGAAAAGTAAAAAAGCGTTAGGAGATTTTGTTTTACGATGAGCGTTTTAAGAACTTCAAAAAAGATAAGGATTAAGCTAAAGGCATACGACCACCGGCTGCTTGACCAGTCGGCGCGCGACATCGTTGATGTAGCGAAGCGTACTGGTGCTCAGGTTGCTGGACCGGTTCCGTTGCCAACAAAGCGGACTTTATTTACTGTATTACGTTCTCCCCATGTGGACAAGAAATCACGCGAGCAGTTTGAACTGAGGGTACATAAACGGTTAATTGAGATTTCTAATGCCACCCCGGATATGGTGGACGCTTTAATGAAACTGGAAGTCCCGGCCGGGGTAGAGGTGGAGATTAAATCAGCATGATCGAACTTGTTGGCGAAAAGGGTGAGATGACCCAGATATACGACGATACGGGCAGGGTGATACCGGTTACCGAGATTCGTGTGGGCAAGTGCGTGGTTGTTGGCATCCGGACAAAGGAGAAGCATGGTTACTGTGCGGTGCAGGTTGGTCAGGGGGGACCGAGCAAGCGGCAGTTGACTAAGCCCTACGAAGGACAGTTTAAGAAAACGGGTATGCCGGTTATGGCAACGATAAGGGAGTTCCGTGTGGACAGTGTTGATGGATTTCAGGTTGGGCAGGAGTTAAAAGTGGATGTTTTCAAACCAGGTGAACTGGTTTGCGTTACCGGCTGGACAAAAGGTCGGGGCTTTGCCGGTGGTATGAAGCGCTGGGGCTGGCATGGTGGGCCAGCATCGCACGGATCAATGTCCCATCGCCGTATCGGTTCGCTGGGTGCGGGTTCTTCTCCAGGAAGGGCATTACCGGGGAGGACTTTGCCGGGACATTATGGCTGTGAACGAGTGACAATTAAAAATTTAAAGGTTGTTAAGGTTGACCCGGATGCAGGTGTTATTTATGTGCGGGGTGCTGTGCCTGGTTATCGGGGTGCAAAGGTTTTGATCAAAAAGGGAGCATAGGGTGGAGGTGCTGAGCGTTTCCGGTGAAGTAAAAAAACAGCTGGAACTCCCAGCTCTGTGGTTTAATCGTGAAGGGTCCGCAAGTCTACTTTGGGAGGCGGTGTGCTGTTATCTGGCAAATCAGCGTCAGGGGACAGCAAAGGTTAAGACCCGCAGTGAGGTGTCTGGTACCGGCAAGAAACCCTGGCCCCAGAAGCATACCGGTCGGGCAAGGCATGGTTCCCGACGCTCCCCGATCTGGCGCGGTGGAGCGATTGCATGGGGACCCCATCCCAGAGATTACAGTTATGAGTTGCCGAAAAAGGTTCGGCGCTACGCCCTGGCACTGGCGTTAAGCGCCAGAGCAAAAGAGAATGGCATCAGAATTATAGAAGATTTTGAGCTATCCGGACCAAAGACCAGAGAATTGGTGAAGATTGTGGAACGGGTAGCACAGCCAGGAAAGGAAGGAACAAAGGTTCTTTTGCTGGTTGACCAGCCCAAAGATAATCTACTTCTGGCAAGCAGAAATGTGCCATGGCTGGACGTGATGCCGGCGGTGCAGGTTAATGCCTATGCGGTTTTAACACATGAACGGGTGGTTTTTACCGAGAAGGGACTGGAGAGTTTTCTGGCGAGGATGGGGAGTTAGAATATGCGCGAACCAACCCAGGTGATATTAGGTGTAATTGTTACCGAGAAATCCGAACGGCTTAAAGGCGAGGAAGGCTGTTATACCCTGCGTGTTAGCCGGGATGCAAATAAGATTGAGATTCGTCAGGCGGTGGAACGCTTGTTTAAGGTGCACGTTACCGATGTGCGGGTGATGAATTTTGCCGGGAAGAGGCGTCGGATGGGCATGTTTTCAGGATACCGTCCGGACTG
>CAKZPX010000008.1 GCA_937139435.1 uncultured bacterium | reverse complement strand
AAACCGCACACCGGTCCGCACCACCAGGTCCTCAAAATCTGCCCGGTCCTGCACATAGGCAGCAGCAACCAGCGGCTGGTAGTTATAGGCGTCCCAGAACGGGTTCTGGTCCCAGGGTAAAGAGTTATCATACATTGACACCGAGTACTGAGTGATATCAACACCGGTCTTCAGCTCGTGGATTTTGGATATGGTTCGGGTCAGGTCAAACTTAAACAGGTAACTGTTGGTCGCCCGATAATGCCAGACCCGGTTATCCCCTTCGGTAACAAAAAGACCCGCCACACCGTAGGGGTTAGCAGTGAGTGCATACGCCTGAGTAAAGTTCCTCTTGATATCCGGATGGGCATAGATTGTTTCACCGCTGGGTGACACCCAGTAGGAACGCCACAACTGCAGTACCGCTTCCCTCTTGGACAACCCCTCGGGATTCTTGAAAACCCAGTCTTCAGCACGGAAGATATACCTGTCCCAGATGCCGGTCTTGCGCAGAAATCCCCAGAAACCGGTTGTATCCGCCTCTTCGGCATAGTAGTTGCGCACGGTCCGGATTAACGATGTCTGGAACAGCCCCGCCTTTGCCTCATAAACCGTATTTTCGGAAAGCATGTGGTTCAGGGTCAGATTACCCTTGTAGGAACGCACCCGGTTGGCATACAACCCGCGCAGCCAGAACTTGTAACTGTTGGCGAAGCTGTGCCACTGGTAATTGGAATGGTGTCCATCCAATGTTAACTTCAAACCCTGTAATGTCAGCGGGAACTCCCTGGGCATCTGCAGGGTAATTTTACCCTCGGCAGCATACTCACCACGGGGCTGTTTTACCTTATAAAGACAGCCACGGTCGTCATCGGTCTTAAAATATTCGGTAGAGATAAAGTAGCGTAGCCGATTCCAGCCCAGCGGACCCCCCAGAGAGAAGGTGAGCCGGTTATAGCCATAGTTCAGGTCTGGATTCGGAAAAACCTCATCGGTCAGATAGCGCAACCGTCCTGATGTTGTGCTACCACCCTCTTTGGTGACCGCCTTGATAATACCGGACATCGCTGAACCGTACTCAGCATCAAAGCCACCGGTGATAACCACCACCGAGGCCAGCGCATCCGATGTTGGCTTGGGACTGGACCACAGCGTCCCGATCACCGCATCCTGCGCCTGAACACCGTCAACCAGATAGGCGACATCATCGTATCTGCCACCACGGATATGAGTCCAGCCTCTGCCCGCAGTCTGGGTGACACCCGCCTGCATACCAACCAGTTCGGAAAGCTGGACAACCGGCAAGCGCTTAAACTCTTCATCGGTAATAATCCGCTCCACTGTCACCTGACCCCGGTTAACCAGCGGTCTTTCCGCCTTAACCTCAACTGGACCAACCTCAATCGCCGTCTGCGATAGTTTAAAGTCAACAACCGTGACATTGTCCTGAACAACCAGGACATCGGTTACTGTCAGATCCTGGTAGCCGACATAAGAAGCGGTGAGACGATAACGCCCGGGCGGGACATTAATTATTTCGTACTCACCCCGGACATCGGTTGCCGCTCCCAGTTCGGTGCCAACCACAATCACGTTGACACCGATCAGGGCTTCACCGGTCTTCTTATCGGTTACCCGCCCCCGAATTCTACCGGTAACACCCGCCAGGGCGGTCTCCACCACCAGGAGTGCGATAAATATGGTAAAAATCACCCTTCTCATTGCCCGCCTCCTTTGATATTAACTGGAATCCCCCAGACCACCGCATTCAGCTCACCACCCGCTTCAAAAAGCACCTCATAAGGAATCTGCTCAACAAACAGTCGCTGAACGCCGGTCCGGGGAAATTTTATCTTGGCTGTTTCCCTCCGGTAGCGTTGCCCGCTGAAAAAGACAAAGTCGCTCGCACTCGTTGCTGCGGTCAAACGCCCCCGCACCCAGACGCTATCACCAGCATTATAACTCAAAAGCCCATCCGGATATTCATACAAGCGTTGCATACCGAAATGCAGTGTATCCGGTCGCAGCGCGATGGTGTCATCGCGCACGCCATTGGTTAGATAAACCGAAACCAGATAGGGCGCATCAGTCGGGTTCGGACTGTAAAACCGCTGCCCGCCTGCTAACTTCCAGAACCGCCATTCTCCATTTTCCTTGCGCAGCACACATCCATCATACGCCACCGCAGTAAACGGCTTCTTCACCACCAGGGTGCAGGAGCTGAAAACGGTATCATAATAGGGCAGGCGAATCGTTTCTGACGGGGTAACAATGAGGGAATCCTTAATATAACGGGTAAACTGCACTGCGTTCAGCCAGAGAAAACCAGGTATTGTTTCCACCACCGTAACGGTTGCGGTTGTCTCCTGCCCGGCGGTGTCAACAATTGCGACAAAAGAAAAGTTAAACCGGATAGAATCAGTTAGAAACTCGTGCCACATTGAATCACACTTATAACGCTGCTTAAACGGATTGTCCCTGATCGCCTTCTTGATCACCGAATCCGGCACCACCCATTCCAGATATTGAAAACCACTCTCATTAAACCGACACTGCAGCATATCCTTGTGTGCGAGCAACACCTCTTTTATCGCCGCTGAATCTGCGGCATCTGGTGTCCAGAACTCCTCTGGCGGCATCCGGCCACAGCCAAACAAGATAAAGATACCTGTGGCAATTGCCACCAGTTGCGTTATACTGACAAACTTCTTACGCACAGTTTGCCTCCTTTATCTTTTTATTATTGGAGAAAAAAAAGACCTCGGTGCCATTACCGCACCAGCAAATGTAATATACCGAGCACAGCCTGGACAACATTAACAACACATTAACATTAAATAAATATTCCCGCTCTGTCAAGCACAATCAGACCTGCCCGGTTTCCCCGGCCCGCCCTGTTCTGACTTTATTGACAAAAAGAAAAAATGTGTCTATTCTTATGCGTAATTAACCGGGGCTTTTAATTAAACACCCCGGCGACAACGGAGGCTTTTTATGAAAAAATCTGGTTATTCGGTTTTTCTTATTACCCTTGCCCTGATAGTCCACCCGGCACCGTCCCAGACGGTCGTACTCAATGAAAACTTCAACGGTAACTGGTCAACTGTCAACCCGCCCCGGGGCTGGGAGATTCTCTTTACCGGTGACACCAGTAGCAACGACTGGCACCGGGCACCAGACTTGGGCTTTAACCCCTGGTCAGACAACACCACCCCTTACGCGGCAATTGGCGCGGGTGAGGCGGACATTGACATGATCCTTGACCTGCGCGGCTGCTCCGCCATTGTCCTGCGCTGCTCACTGGCTATTGTCCCGGGCTCGGGCTATGCCGAACCTAAGATCATCGCCTCCCTTGACTCCGGTCGCACCTTTCCGATTGAAATTGCCAGCCTGGTCGGTCAGACACTTGACCCGCAACTTTTGACCTATGACCTCACCTGGGCAGAAGACCAGCCCAATGTCCGCATCGCCTTCTCTCTGCCCACCGAGGAGACCGGCATCACCCACTGGGTCATTGATAACTTCTCCATCACCGCCCAGCGCCGGGCAACCGATGCTGGCATTACCCGTATCCTGGCGCCCGGAGACACCGTTGACTCCGCCGCGGTAATTACCCCCCGCTGTGTTGTGTTCAACCCCTCGTCCGGTACCGGTTCATTCTGGACCCGACTAATGATTGGCACCGATCAGGAAAGTGTGTATGTCAACAACCTTGCCCCGGGTGAATCCGCCACCATCACCTTCCCGGACTGGCGTGCCGACACCGCCGGCATCATCACCGCCCTGTTCCAGACCCTTCTGCCCGGCGACCTCAACCCGGAAAACGACACCGCCTCGCGCCGGGTTTTTGTCAAACCGCCATTTTACAACGACTGTGCCGCACTTGCCATTCTTGCACCGGGTGAGGTGGTTGTGGAGACCACCATGGTCATCCCCCGCGGCTGCATTGCCAACTACGCTCCGCACCAGGTGCAGTTAAAGGTGTTCTTTGATATTAACATCCTCGGCAGTCCGGCCTACTCCGACTCCATAACCCACATCCTTGCTCCTTATCAAGTTGACACCGTCAGTTTCTCCTCCTGGATTGCCACGCATCCTGGCACCTACACTAAAACCCTGCGTGTCCTTGCCCCGCGTGACCTCAACCCGGAAAACGACCTGGTTTCCGGTCGGGTAACGGTCCGGTCTGCGGTTCACGATGTCGGTGTCTTCTCTATCCTGACACCAGCCGACACCGTTCCACCCGGCGCAATCAACCCCGAGGTCAGAATCTTGAACTACGGCACATTTACCGAATCCGGGTTTAAAACCTACTTCGCTGCCTATCGGAGCACAACCCGGGAATACTACGACTCCATCACCACGACCAGACTCGCACCGGGCGAAACCCTCAACATCATCTTCCGCCCCTGGAACGCCACCAAGGGCACCTATACCGTTCGCTGCTCCACCGCCTTACCAGACGATGCCGAACCGGGCAATGACTCCGAGGAAAAGATAGTTGCGGTGCGCCGACCGCTCGTTGTCGGCTGGCAGGAGATGACACCACTGCCCACCGGCACCAAGGCGGTCAAAAATGGCGGTGCCCTGACCCGGACCGGCAACACCATCTATGCGCTCCGGGGCAACAAATCAGACGAATTCCTTGCCTATGACGTTGATACCGACTCCTGGTATATGCGTGCCTCCTTACCACCCGGCAGTAACGGTAAACCGGTTTACAATGGCTCTGCCCTGACCAGCGACAACAACAGCTACATCTATGCGCTCAAAGGCAACTCCAGCACCACCTTTATCCGCTACAACACGGTAACCGACACCTGGGAGACGCTGACCGATGTCCCGCTCGGTCCAACCCGCAAACCAGTCAAAGCGGGTGCGAGTATGGTCTATCTTGTCCAGAACAATACCGGTTATGTGTATCTGCTCAAGGGCTCCAAAAACGAATTCTGGCGCTACAACACCACCAGCCAGCAATGGGAATCACTCCCTTCGGCACCGCTCGGTCCATCAGGCAAAGAATCCTACAAAGGCGGCTCCTTTATCGTATTTGATGGCAACCGGACAATCTATGCGGTCAAGGCAAAATACGGCGAGGTGTTTGGCTTTGATATCACCACCGGTGCCTGGCTCACAACCCGATTCCAGGACTTTCCTGCTGTCGGGCACTCGGGCAGGCAGAAAAAGGTCAAAGATGGTGCTGGTGGCGCCTGGTGGAACCAGGCGATGTACTGCCTCAAAGGTGGCAACACCAACGAATTCTGGCGCTTCTTCCCGGCAGGAAACCGCTGGGAAGAACTGGACACCATTCCCGCACTCGGTTCAACAATGAAGAAAAAACGCATCAAGGCGGGCGGTGCCATCGTCTCCCTGGGCAACGGCATCTTCTTTGCCCTCAAAGGCAACAAAACTAACGAATTCTGGTGCTATAAAAGCCCGGAATCCGGTCCCGGGGTTAACGAACCTGGCTCGGTCCCGGCTAATCCATTTACCCTGCGTATCTATCCCAACCCGACCAGCGGCATCATTCATGGCGAAATCTCCTCACCTCGCCATCTAACCAGTACCATCCGGCTTTACGACCACAGCGGACGGGTCATCTTCTCCACCTTCACCCCGGAACGCAACTTCACCATCAACTGCCAGTCACTACCTCCTGGTGTCTATTTCCTTTCCGTAGAGAACCCCTGTTACTCTAAAACAGCAAAAGTAATTCGGCGTTAAATAGAGCACAATTTACACCACTACCCCCGGAGTGAGGGACACACCAACCCTCCACTTCGGGGGTGTTTATTATAACTGATTATAAAACCAAAAGTTAATCGGTCGGATTTAAAAATTGGCGTTAAATTTTCTGTTTAACTGGCTCTAAAATAATATACCGCCCCGAAACGCGGGGCGGTACTACTACTATCCGAAACCGGACTACTCGCCGTAGCGGGCGATTATCTCGTTCCGGCTCTTGCCCAGGATTTCATACTTCTTTCCCACCTTAACAAACGCCGCAATCGCCCGGTCCAGATGCTCCTTTTCATGGGCAGCAGACAGCTGCACCCGGATCCGTGCCTGCCCGCGCGGCACAACCGGATAAAAGAACCCGATCACATATATCCCCTCGTAATAAAGGTCGCGGGCAAAATCCTGGGAAAGTTTCGCATTGTAAAGCATAATCGGCACAATCGGATGGTCACCGGGCTTAATGTCAAAACCGGCTTCGGTCATCGCCTTGCGGAAGTACTTTGTGTTCCACTCCAGTTTATCCCGCCTTGCGGTGGTCTCAGAAAGGATTTCGATCACCCGCAGGGTGGCTGCTGCCACCACCGGGCACAGGGTATTGGAGAAAAGATACGGTCGGGAACGCTGGCGCAGAATCTCCACAATCTCCTTTCTGGCTGCGGTTACCCCGCCGGATGCCCCGCCCATCGCCTTGCCAAATGTGGTTGTGATGATATCCACCTTACCCATCACATTGTGATACTCATGCGTGCCCCTGCCGGTCTTCCCCATAAAACCGGTCGCATGCGAATCATCAATCATAACCAGCGCATCATACTTCTCTGCCAGCGGCACAATCTCATTCAACCTTGCCACATCACCGTCCATGGAAAAAGCGCCATCAGTCGCAATCATCACAAACCGGGCACCACCATCCCTTACCTGCTTTAACTTTGCCTCCAGGTCTGCCATATCCGCATGCTGATATATTAACCTTCGCTCTCTCGGAACCTTACACAGCCGGACGCCATCAATAATTGAGGCGTGGTTCAACTGGTCGCTAACAATCGCATCATCGGGACCGAGAATCACCTCAAACAACCCGCCATTGGCATCAAAGCAGGAGGAATAAAGAATCGCATCCTCCATACCGAGAAACTCGGCGATACGCTTCTCCAGCTGCCGATGCAAGTCCTGGGTGCCACAGATAAACCGCACCGAAGACATTCCGTAGCCCCATTTCTCCAGCGCCTCATGCGCCGCCTTAATCACCTCCGGATAACTGGAAAGTCCGAGATAGTTATTGGCGCAGAAGTTCAGCACATCCCGTCTGGGTGCGCCTGCCGGGTATTCAACCGCAATCTGCGCGCCCTGCGGACCGTGGATATAACGCTCCTCTTTATAAAGTCCCTGTTCCCGGACGCTCTTTAACTCCTGTTGCAGAAATTCCTTTATCTTGCCGTAAGCCATTACTCCTCCTTATTAGTTAGGTTGATTTCTTCCATCACTATCGCCCTGCCCGCGCTTGTCCCTAGCCGGGTTGCGCCAGCAGCGATTAAACCCTTTGCCTGTTTGAGGGTGCGGATACCTCCTGCCGCCTTTACTCCCACCCGACCACGGGCAACCCTGACCAGTAACTCCACATCCTGTCCTGTTGCTCCGCCACCAAGAAAACCGGTTGCGGTCTTAACAAAACTTGCCCCACCAGCAATAACCAGTTCAGTTGCCCGCACCTTCTCCTCATCAGAAAGCAACCCGGTCTCAACAATAACCTTCACCACCCGACCACCCCCGGCAGCCACCACCATCCGAATATCATCAACCACAAACCCATCATCACCCGCCTTAAACCTGCCGATATTCATCACCATATCCAGTTCTGTTGCTCCAGCATTAACCGCCAGTTCTGCCTCCCGTGCCTTAACCGCACTGAAACTCGCACCCAGCGGAAAACCAACCACCGCGCACACCCCCACCCCGCTATCGGCAAGCAACTCCTTCACCAGCGGCACATAACCGGAATTAACGCAAACGGTGGCGAAACCAAAATCTCGTGCCTCCTCACAAAGCCGGCTGATATCCGCCGGTGTTGCCTCCGGCTTCAAAAGGGTATGGTCAATAAACCGGGCGATTTCGGACATAAGCAGGTTTACAATTTTAAATACAATTAATTATCTGTCAACTACCTTACCCTTATCTTCCAGCATCACCCGGGATAATATCTCCTCTGCCCCACTGTTCTGTTATCAGAGTAAAATAAAAAAAGAGCGGGCTCGGAAAGAGCCCGCTCTGATTTCTCGGTGCGACCTTACCGCACGATCAGCTTCTGGCTTGCGGTGTTAGCACCACTGGTGAACTTCACCAGATACACGCCCGCTGCCAGGTCGCGCAGGTCAAGGTTGCGTGTGCCGGTGCCCGATACAACAAAGCCGAGCTCCTTCACCGCCCGACCGGTCACATCAAACACCACCAGACGCGCCTCACCTGTCTGCG
>CAKZPX010000007.1 GCA_937139435.1 uncultured bacterium | reverse complement strand
CCTTCTTCTAAATTAAATGTGTAGCCATAAATGGTCTGCCACTCGGTGTTATAGGAAACTGGAAAAGGCAGAATGAGCTGGGTTGGATTGTAGACAAACGCCATCTGGGTGTCGGGCGGTAAAAATATACCCACCCCGAGGAGACGCAGTTCTTCCTCGGTCAGACGGAAGAAGAGAAACTCATTTTCCTGCCCGGGTGGCATGGTAGACCGCAGAACAAAATCGGCGTCAGGGAAAAGCGACTCAAATGGGGTGGCGTTTGAGGTTACCAGGGTGCGGTTGACAATCGTGCCCGAATAACCGCTGGTGTCAAATGTCCAGGTATGGGGTCCTCCTGGATTACCGACATTAACGGTAACAACTGAATCAACGCTATGGTAGGTAAAGGAATCACCAATTGTGCGGGGCATATCATAGTGGTAAAGGGTTATCTGCGCCGGAGCAACACCGAGAACCAGCAATGTCCCGACAAGGGATAAATTAACTTTAAACATTATGAGTCAATAGCGGCAAATAACCCGGCTGAACCCTTGCGCTGGCTTGCCTGTTTTAATTACCTTAAATATCAAAAAAATTAACCCGGGGAGCGACGAGTAACGATGGCACAAGCCATATCCCCAGAACCGACAACAAAGCCCGTGATGGCGACTCGCCATAATTACTGACCCACCGATATGATACCAGTGCTATCTTATCAAGACACGCCTTGATTAGTTTAATTAAGTTTAAGCGCGACCGCTCCTGTAAAATCCTTTCTTCTCTGAATCTCATCTCGGCAACATAATAGTCACCAGCATCTGGATAGTTGCCATATCGCTCGTAATACAACCTGATTTCTCTGGCGATGCGTTCAACATCCTGCTTAACCAGCGGCTCACATTCTTTAAACGCTCCTTCCTTTCCAGAAAAAAGTTGGGGTATCTTAGCGATTAAATCTTCTGAAAGTCCTGTTCGGTTAACAAGGACTTTTTTATTCCATTCGTCATCTCTGGTGAACACGAACCTGGCGTCAAATATAAACTTCTCCTGGTCTTTATCCCCCTTAACATTGGAAAATCGGACACAAACACGGTCGGTAAAAATATCGGTATGGAGAAATGAAATCTGATTCATTCCTTGATAATAAACTTGATAACCGTTCCTGCCTTCATATCAACTCCTGTTTAATTGCCATTAAATTAAACAGATGCTACCTCTGAAAACTACCCTGTCAAATCTAAATTACACCCGGGCAACAGGTTTTGTCTTCCTCTGGTAGCGGACGCTGGTCTTTGACACCACCGGCACAGTTAATATAATCTCCGGTGTGCACCGCTGGCATCGCCCAACCGGGAGCGGAAAAACTATTATGTTCTTATTGCTGATACTCATCGCTCTTAGTATATCCCAGGTATCAGGTTTCACCATTAACCCGGATGCGCATCTTGGTTATCAGGGTGAGAGAGGTGTTATTGCCCGGGGACTTGCTGGTGCTGGTGTCCGGCTGAAGTCAAACACGGGGCTGGAATTTGCTGGTGCGCTGAACCTATCTTTGTTCCAGCACCAGGGTATAACCGCCTATGCCCTGAGCGGTGAAGCAGAATTGCCAGGGTTAGAAAGGTTAAAGGTTAAACTGGGTTTACAGCACGAGCAGTGGAATGAGTGGCGCAATGGCGAAAACCGAATTTTTGCCACCAGCACATTTATCTTGCCTCAACCCGGTCTGGTAATCGGGCTGGGTATCTGCCGTCGCTATCCGGTTTATGACTCAACCAGTTTTACACGCCCCTGGGTGTGGCACAGCCCGGTTCCAGAATGGAACATCATTTACCATCTGGAATGGCGATTTCTGTCTAAACCGCATTTTAATGTTGGTGTCGGTCTTAAAAACCTTCACGATTTAACATTTTATAACCCGCAGCAGTTCCCTTTTTATATCAACGCCAGTTATCGCCTTTTACCATGCTGGCGCCTGTCTGCCCGGGTAATGACAGCGGTAAACGGGTTTTCCACCGCCCTTGCCTCCATAACCGGCATTGAAACCGAGATCGGGGTCAGATATGAAAGGTAGTGCCCGCCTTTTGCTTTTGCTCTTTGTCCTGGCTGGTTGTGAACTGGATTTAAGGGAAACGGTTCTGCATCCGTCAGCAGAGCAACGCACCCGGGAAAGCCTTTTAATGACACCGCCGCGCAGTGTGACCGTGGGTGACTCTTATAACTTTGCGGTGTTTGCTGATCTGCACATTGGCAAACCTGCGGGCAGTTATCTTGCCGAGTTCCAGCAGGCGGTGGATTCGTTGAACATAACCTTCTTCTGCATTGCGGGTGACATCACCGAGCACGGTCTCAGAACAGAATACGATTCGGCAAAGGTTGTCCTGTCCCGGATTGCGCCCTTTTATACCACCATCGGTAACCATGACCTGTACCGGGCTGACGCCTGGGAAAACTTCAAAACCACATTTGGACCTGCCACCTATTCGGTCACCCTGGCGGACCGGCTGAAACTCATCTTTTTTGATACCGCGGAAGGACGGATCGGACAACCGCAGTTTGACTGGCTGGAAAGGGAACTTGCCGACACCACAAAAATCAAAATCCTAATCAGCCATTTTCCGCTTTACGACGACCAGACCCCGGGCATCTTTCGGCTGGCCTCAACAACTGAGCGGGCAAAACTGCAAAACCTGCTCCAGCGTTACCGGGTGTATGCCTATTGTGCCGGGCACATCCACGGCTGGCGCCAGATAGAGATATCCGGTGTCTACCACTTCACCACCGGCACCATCTCCCGGGCGCTGGACTTTGGCAAACCCGGGTTTCTCCTTTTCCGGGTCTATCCGGACACCATCATCTGGCAGTTTATCACATTCCATTCTTCTTAACCGATGGGAGTATCAGCGCCGGTAACTAGTTGACACTACAAAATCCTGTGGCTAACATTTTAACGTTATGAATAAAATATCGTTGTCCAGTATTCTCCTGAACATCTGCCTGCTCCTGTTCAGCAGCGCCCTGCTCAGGTGTGCACCCACACCAGCAATGCTTAAGGCGATGCAACCCTATTCCATATCGCCCCAGTTTGACCCGTCCCGCACCTGGCGGATTGCGATTCTGCCGGTGT
>CAKZPX010000006.1 GCA_937139435.1 uncultured bacterium | reverse complement strand
GTAATAATTACTACATCAGCATTGTTCACCGCCATGCGCCCCATTAAAGGTCTCTTTCCCCGATCCCGATCTCCGCCGCAGCCGAAAACGACAAACAACCTTCCCTTAGTAAACTCGCGCGCTGTGGTCAACACACGCTGTAAAGCATCCGGCGTGTGGGCGTAATCAACATACACCGAAAAACCAAAGTCATTCGGAATCATTTCCATTCGCCCCGGAACCCTGTCTAACCTGCCCAACCCCGCCACAACCACCTCCGGTGACCACTCCATTGCCTTCCCCACTCCAATCGTGGCTAGCAAATTGTAAAGATTATGCCTGCCCACAAGCTTTAACTGAACCGGGAACAGCTTACTACCCAACTTAACCGAACAATCAAGACCGTCAGGACGTACTCGTTCCACCTTACCGGAAATATCTGGATATGGTTCATTATCTACCCTTGTGCCATACGAAATAACATTAGCCCGGGTCAAATGAGGAATCTCCCTGCCAACCCGGTCATCAAAGTTAGTAACCGCATAAGCCCCCGGGGAAAGCATCTGAAATAACTTCATCTTCGCCTTGATGTAATTTTCCATTGTTTTATGAAAATCCAGATGGTCTTGCGTAATATTAGTAAAAACTGCTACACCAAAATCAAGGTCAAAAACCCGGTCCAGTTCCAATGAATGCGAAGAGACTTCGGCAATACAAACTGGCACCCGATTCTCAACCATCCGGGCAAGCATACGGACAAAATCAAGACTTTCCGGCGTTGTTTGAGATGCTATCCTTCTTTCTCTCCCGTCCCAGTATTCAATCGTACCTATAAACCCGGGTTCAAATCCGAGCTGCCGGCATACCGACCGAAGCATAAAGCAGGTAGTTGTTTTCCCATTTGTCCCGGTAACCCCGATCAACTTCAGTTTTCTTGCCGGAAAATCGTAAAACCGATTTGATACCTGCGCAAGAAAGCGGCGAGGGGCACGTGTCTGAATCGCAGTAACCCAGTTCTTTTTCACCTCACGAATGTCAGTAGTAGCAATCGCCGTCGCCCCGCGATTTATCGCCTCTTCGATGTAATTCTTCCCCGAAACTCTAAATCCCTCAATTGCAACAAATAAAAACCCTGTCTGTACCTCAGCAGAATGATAGGCGATACCTTTTATCTCTATGTCGGAAGAACCCCTAATCTCGCAGGGAACACCCAGAATTATATCGGAAAGCCGCTTTGTACGCGCCACATTTACTCCCACGCCAAAGCCTCTATCTTTTCCATAATCATTATTTGCTCCCCTATTTGGCGAAACACGGGACAAACAGCACTTCCAGCAAAACGTACGGTTCTGGGTTCATCAAGCATAACCGCAATAACATATCTTGGCTCCTCTTTGGGAAAAAATCCGACAAATGTCATCAGCGAACGAGTATCGGAATACCCTCCCCATGGTTCAATCTTCTGCGCTGTGCCTGTTTTTCCGCAGACACTCACCCCCGGGATTCCTGCCAATACCCCGGTGCCATGAAGAACAACTCTTTCCAGAATATCCTTCATCCTCCGGGCGGTTTCTTCTTTAAGGACACGCCTTGACGCTACCCGTTCAACCCGAAACACATCCTGTTTGCCCTGTCGGACTGACTGAATTAAGTAAGGCTTAAGATAGACACCGTTGTTGGCGATACAAAGATATGCCGCCGCCAGCTGGAGAAGGTTAACTGTTACACCCTGTCCAAAAGAAACCGTAGCAAACCTTAGCCTGTTTCTCAGAAGACGTGGTGGGTCAATGCCTCCCACCACCTCATTTGGCAAACCTACCCCCACCTGTTCGCCAAAACCAAAACCACGTGCAATCTGATAGTAAAACTCAGGGCTCACCTCAAAAGACATCATCACACATGCGGGATTGGACGATTTAATAAATACACTGTCAAAGGATAGAATTCCATTAGGGTGCACATCCTTAATCTTTTTATTCCCAATCTGGATATAACCGGAAGAAACATCGTACACCCTCTCGGTAAATCGCTCCGGATGCGAATCTTCTAAAGCAGCGGCACATATCACAATCTTAAAACTTGACCCCGGTTCAAATTGGTCTGAAACCGCATTTGATTTATACCGTTCTTTGGGGTAGTCACCGAACCGGTTGGGATCGTAACCGGGATAATCCACCATCGCTAGAATCGCACCGGTTTTGGCATCCAGAACCAGTGCTGTCCCCTGCTTTGCCTGTGTATTAACCACCTGAGATTCTAAAGCCTGGTAACAAATTCTCTGGACATCCACATCTATTGTAAGGTGGATGTCTGCACCTGGTACCGGTTCTTTCAAGGGATAACTGGGATACGGATATGAATAACCGAAAGCATCATTCTGGAGCATAACCCATCCTGGTTCCCCGCGCAGGATGGAATCAAACTCCCACTCCAGTCCCGCCAGTCCTCTTTCCGCACCCAAAAACCCTACTATATCCGCACAAACCTCACCGTAAGGATAGATGCGTTGATAATCATCGTTTATCAAAGTGGCGTTACGGAACCAGCGTTTAACTAAAATCTGACGTAGTGAATCACCCAATTGGTAATCAACATATTTCCGAAACCAAAACAATCTTCTCTTCTCTGTAAGTAACCGCCGATTCTCTGAAAAATTTCCTAAACCAAAATCAGCAAGTATCTGGGCGAGAGTATCTTTATCCCGTACCCATTGAGGAAGTATCCTTATTGAGCAACAGGAACGGTTAAGAGTTAATAACCTCCCCTTGCGGTCATACATCTTCCCCCTATCCCCGAGAAGTTCTAATCGGCTATAGTGCAATCGTGCTGCCTCCCGTTCGTAATAACGCCAGTGAAGAATTTGTACATCAAACAACTTGATCAATAGACCGGCCCAGATAAATAGTAGTCCGCCCCCGAGAAGTTGCACTCTTTTCCTGATCTGGTTCATGGAACATTCTTCTTCGCTGCGTCTGTTAGAGCAACCGCTCCTTCGGGTACCGGTATCGATGCTCCTCTATCCACGGGTGGGTCATGAATTGCCCCGATATCACCTCTAATTACCTCCGACCTCTGCCCTATCCTTGATTCTGCCATATGAAAAGAACAGTATAGTGATTCCAAGCGGCAAAAACTCTGCAACCTCATTAACTCTGTCTCTAAACTATCCAGCTTTTCCCGGTCAATTTCCACCTCTCGTTTCAGTTTCATCTCCAACCGTGTCAGTCTAACGCTCCAGGAATGCTGATAAAGCCACCCCACCGCAATGCCACACAACATCACAACAACCCCAATTGCCCTAATACTGCTATTTAAACTCATGATCGCACCTCCATAACTCTTAACCGGGCACTCCGAGCCCTGGGATTTAACTGCACCTCAGAAGCACTGGGAGTAATTGGCTTCCGGGTCAAAACCTGTAATTTATCGCGAAAAGTGCGTGCGACATCTTTAACACAACGGTCTTCGCCCGATTGGTAACATATCACCGCCAGCCGCCCCCGAGGAGATAAAACCCCGGTTGCCGCAACCAAACCCGCCCGTAAATTCTCTATCTCCTGATTCACAGCAATTCTCAAAGCCTGAAAAACCCGGGCGAGCGTTTTACGCAATCTGCGTCGCGGCACTACTCTTTGAACCGTTTCTACCAGATCGCGGGTGGTGTTAATCATACCTTTACGTTCAAAAATCACCCTGGCAATTCTGCCAGCAAATGGTTCCTGGCTGTAGTTACGCAACCAGTCCTTAATATCTTCCAACGAAGCATGACGAAGCAACTTCCAGGCCGGTAGACTGGTCCCATCAGGGTCAAAACGCATATCCAGCTCACCGTCACGCTCAAAAGCAAATCCCCTATTCCCTTCTAACTGATCGGACGACATACCTAAATCCATTAATACCGCACCCACTGGTCCTGGTGCGAACCTTTGGACAACATCGGCTACATTAACATAACTCGTTTTTACCAGAATAACCATATCTTTAAAACAATCTAAAGCAGGCATAGTTATATCTTCATCTCTTCTTGCCGGTGCCGTCATCGGTACTACCCGGCATCCGAATTCTGATAATCTTACAGTAGCGGCAGAAATCGCATCAGGGTCAATATCCAGCCCTATTAATCTTACCTGATGCCCCTTCTTTGATAGTAACACAAGTTCGCGGGCGATCGCCGCCGCATGCCCGCCGCCGCCCACGGTGCCGTCCACATAGGTCCCGCCGGGCCGGCAGGCGAGCAGCGCGAGCACTTCGGCCCGCATCACCGGCACGTGCCGGGCCCCCTCCGGCTCAGATGCCCAGCTTGGCGATTTCGTTTCTGGCCTCCGGGTCCTTGAGGTCGTTGGCCAGCATGAGCTCTTCGTTCTCGTAGTTCTCGCGCGACCAGATCTCGAAGTGATCGAGAACCCCCACCAACACGATCTCCTTGTT
>CAKZPX010000005.1 GCA_937139435.1 uncultured bacterium | reverse complement strand
AAGAGCATCAAGCGGTAATAACCCTTACCCGTAAGTGGGCACAAGGGGAGATTGCGCCAAAAATAAAAGAACTTGACTCCCGTCACGAGTTTGATAAAAGCATCTTGACTCAGATGGCGGGTCTGGGGTTACTGGGGCTTAGTACTCCACCTTGCTATGGTGGTATTGGCAACGATTACATTGCCCTTGGACTTGCCTGCGAGGAGTTGGAATATGTTGACACCTCCTTGAGGGTAATTCTCTCGGTTCACATCGGGCTCAACTCGTTGACTTTACTCACTTGGGGAGATGAAGAGCAAAAAGAGCGTTTTTTAGTTCCCCAGGCAAAAGGCGAAAAGATTGGCGCATTTGGGCTCACCGAACCCGGTGCTGGCTCGGATGTGGTGGCGATGCAGGCTTGGGCAAAGAAGGATGGCGACCATTACATCTTAAACGGCGAGAAGACCTGGATTTCCCTTGCTGATGTTGCTGACCATTTCCTTGTTTTTGCCTGGACCGACTTAAAGAAAAAAGAGTTCCGCGACCATACCGGGATTTCCTGTTTTATCTTAGAGAGAGGGATGCCCGGACTCTCTACTTCAACAATCAAAGGCAAATTAGGTGTTCGGGCCGGGAATACCGGCTCGATATCAATGATTGATGTGCCGGTACCCGAGGAGAATATGCTTGGGCAACCGAACGAAGGCTTCAAGATTGCAATGTTCGCCCTTGACCAGGGGCGGTATACTGTTGCCGCTGGTGCCACTGGTTTAATTCGTGCCTGTCTTGACGCCTCGGTTAAATATGCCAACACTCGCCAAACTTTTGGTAGACCGATTGCTGAGCATCAACTCATTAAGGAGATGATCGGTGAAATGGTCGCAGATTACGAAATCTCGCACCTGCTCTGGCTCAAAGCCGGGTGGCTCAAAAACCAGGGACGACCCAATACCCAGGCGACATCGCTGGCCAAGATGTATGCCTGCAACGCCTCGGAGCGGGCTGCGTCCCATGCGGTTCAGATTCACGGTGCTTATGGCTTTTCGGATGAATATCCGGTAGAACGATTCTACCGCAACGCCAAAGGAGCGCAAATTTACGAAGGGAGTAGGGAGATTCATAAACTCCTTCAGGCGGACTTTGTCCTTGGGTTACGTGCAGAAAAGTTCTTGCGGGTGACCCTACCCAAGCCAGAGTGAAACAAACGCATAATTTAAAATAATGAGGCGATATGCCGGTTCTATTTCTTAGGCCTGGGGTACCGTGCTATTTGGGTGAAGCCCAATCTCCTTGGGCAACATCCGCCTAAGGCGGGAGTAACGTCCGACCCGGAACTGGTCCACCAGGTGTGCAGGAGGTGCGGCACCAAGCTGCAAAATAGCTCCGGGATGGTGACAATCCCGCTGGTGTTCATAAAATCCGCTTGGATGAACTCCTTGCACCAACCGGGTCGTTGCCGCAAGCGAGGGTTGTTTTGAAAATATCTCGTAAACCCGATAACCCTAAAAATCGCCTTCCGTTTTGTGTCGGAGATACCGGTCCCGGTGATAATAAAAAAGGTAGATGTAATTTTAAACCTGCCGGTTTTCAAGACTCACGGATTAACCATCATCACTGACGGAATCAAAAATATGTTCGGCATAATTCCCGCTGGTCACAAAACCTATCTCCATCCTGTTGTCAATAATGCCAAGGAGCTTGCTGAACTCCTTGTTGACATCTATCGGGGGTAAGAAAGCCTGTTCTTAATATTATGGAAGGCATCCGGGGAATGGACGGACCAAACGGTCCAAGTGGAGGTAGGGTGTTAAAACCCGGACTTTCTGAACTATTGCCAGCTCTTTTTAACCAGAATACACGGTTGTCAAGTGGTGCTCGGATCGGTTTTAAGTCACCCCGCGTTTCTTTACCCAAAAAGCATTTCATCACCGCGGTGATATAGCAAAAGTAACGGAACTCTGTTCAGTAACACCCGCTTCTTTTAATTACTTAAACAGCCTTCTTCCTGCCGGACCGATTAAAAGCATTTTCGTTCTTGTTCTCGTATATTCCAGGCGTTTGACCAGAAAAGAAGAAAAGACCGGATGGACCGCGGAAGAGAGCCGAGATTTCCGGCATTGTCTCAGTTTCATTGCGATCCTCATCGGTAAAGCAATGACACGGAGCAACCAGCACGGAGTAGATAGCATGGAGCTATACTACGGGTTTACTGGCTCAATGCTACCGGCTACAGGCTCTTCCCGCACTATATCTCACTACCATTTCAATAGAATTGAGGGAAGACGCTCCCCAGAAACCCCGGTCAGGTTTAGCAATTTATTATCCAATTTAAAGAATACATCTCCTCTTTTTAAATATTAAAAATAAGAAGCATACCCCAAAGTTGCTATTTTGAAGTTGGAACGACATTTTGCTTGACGAAATGGTCGGGGGTGATATAGTTGTTATAGCGAAATAAAAAGGAGGAATAAATGCAAAAGGTCGCAGTTGTCCTGATGGCGTTGATAGCAATAGGTGTCATCACCTGTAAAAAGCAGGATGTTGCGGCAGACAGGGCAGCAATTATCGCGCTGGTGGAAAAGGATACGGTGCACTTTTCTATTTCAACCAGTCATGACTCTACCAGTGGTGGATATTTTCTTGCTGCTGACACACTGGTTTTGTGGTGGCGTGGACCTCAGACCCATGACACTGCGATTATTACAGTAGAGGTGGTAGGAGATTCTGCCTGGGTCAGCTGGTCACGGCATAATTTTGGCGATTTTTATATCCTGGCAAAGCCACCCGATACATCACTGGTTCTCTGGAGCAAAAGACTGGTAGAGACTGTTCGATTGTGTGCGGTGTTTAAAAAAGAGGGCAGGGATAGTGATACAGACCGGGGCTGGCGATTGAAAAAGATCTCTCTGGGAACAGGGGTTTCAGATTCAGTAAACACAGTTCGGATTGATTCGGTGCGTATCCGTAGTTCCTTGCGGGAGATACTGATTACCAGTCCTTTGACCACCCTTTTCCCGATAGACAGTTTGTTTTCTTTCACACCCGGAGAGGAGGTTACTGTTACGCTTTACACCAATGCGACCGAGGGTGTGGCGTTCCTGCATACCTTTATTCTTGCCTGGCCATTTTATGTGCGAGTCCCGTTTAACTATCAGGGAGATGGGGTATTTCAGGGGACATGGCGTGCACAGCTGGTGCCATCTTTTCGTTTTGCCATCTTTGATTTGCTTTCCCGCTCCACGATTTATTCTCCGGATGCGCCGTATGATTTTAACGGCTGGCTTTTCTGCTATCAGGTAAAGACCGCTGATTGATTGATAAGGTTATCAGAACCGGGGCAGGTTAATCCCGCCCCGGTTTTTTATTATGCCGGTAATCGGCAAAGACGTTTTAATCACCATTCCAGCACACACTGTCCCGGGTTTTGTAAAAGGGAATCACTTATGACCACAACCGGGATTTTATTTTTCTTTCCTATTTTTATTTATATAAACGAGGCCTTTTCTAAAAAGTGGGTTCTGGTTGAAAAAGCTGTATTCGGTTGCGGATGTGTTTAACCGGTAAAATTTTTTTTCTTGACAAGGTGTTTAAATTTTATATTTTTTAACTTCTTGATATACTTTTTACCTAACGAAAGACGCGAAAAATGGGTTGCCCGGTTAGCGGGCGAGTTCAATCTATTTTTACCGGTTCAGATAGAAGGTAAGATCCACTGGCAGAAGTATGACAAGGGTAATTTTGCGATTGACCAGCTGGCGTTATCCGAGATTAGAGCTGCGGAGCCAATAAAGGCTTTTCTTTATCGCCCACGGGAAGTGGTCGCTACATTTCCCAAACCGATAGATCCGGCGCAGGAGATGTCGGCTCTTCTTTTTGGTGTGAAGGGTTGTGACCTGCGCGGACTGGATGTGCACCGGAAGATGTTTCTTGAAGGTGAGTTTCGCGACCCGTTTTATACCCGGAGGCTGGAAAATACGATTCTGGTTGCCGCAGACTGCCCGATGCCCAGAGAGAGCTGTTTCTGCAACCTTGTTGGGTTAAATCCATTTGTGAACAGGGGTGTTGATTTGAGCATTACCACTTTTGATGATGGCTGGGTGATTGAGGCGGTTTCAGACCGGGGCGAGAAGTTAGCCAATTCCGCAAAGGATTTGTTTGTCCCGGCAGGAGAACATCACCGGGCACGCCGGGAAGAACAGCGGCAGAAGGCGCTGGGTATCCTTGAGGCACAGAATAGTAAAAAGTGGAATCCGGAATTGTCCCGAGCGATTGCTGAGAAGACATCAGACCGTTCTTTCTGGAAGAAAGCCGGGGAGGATTGTGTTGAGTGCTTTGGCTGTTTGATGACCTGTCCGACCTGTTTCTGCTTTTTGCTTTATGACCAGGCAAAGGCAAAAACCGGTGCCGATGTGAATCAGTTCGAAAGAACCAAGGTCTGGGATGCATGTTATATGGCGATGTATGCCCGGGTTGGCGGTGGTGCCAATCCCAGACCAGAATTTGTCCAGCGGTTTATCAATCGGTTTCACTGTAAGTTTATGCACTTTATGAATCAACACGGTTTTTACGCCTGTTCAGGATGCGGACGCTGTTTTACCGCCTGTATGGGTAAGATAGATATTAGAAACATTTTAGGACAGTTATGAACAACCCCTATCAGCCGATACCTGCAAAGATATTAGAGGTAATTGAAGAGACGCCCAACATCAGGACATTTGTTCTCAAACCGGAAGAGGACATTCCCTTCCTTGCCGGGCAGTTTGTGGAATTGACCATCCCGGGTTTTGGTGAGGCACCATTTACCCCATCCTCTTCGCAGTTTGAGAGGGAGAAACTGGAGATGACAATAATGCGGGTTGGTCGGGCGACCGGGGCGCTCTTTACCAACAAGGCGGGTGATGTTCTGGGGATTCGCGGTCCTTATGGAAAACCCTATCCGCTGGATAAGTTTGTTGGTCGCGACATTTATATTGTTGGAGGTGGTGTCGGTCTGGCGCCGTTAAGGGCGCTTTTCCTTGCCCTGGTGCATGAGATTAAAAAGTATGGTCGGATTTATCTGCGCTATGGTGCCCGGACACCAAACGATGTTGTTTATAAAAAGCAGTTAAAGGAATGGGAAAAGATAAAGGGTGTTGATATTGACCTTTCGGTGGACAGTGCGGATGGACCATGGGAGCGAAAAGTAGGAGTGGTAACCTGTTTGATGGACGAAATCCCCTGCGATGTAAAGAGGAGTGTTGCGGTGGTCTGTGGACCACCGATAATGATGAAGTTCGTAACCAGGCGTTTGTTAGAGGCGGGATTTCCGGGTGAATCAATCTATTTATCAATGGAGACAAACATGTCCTGTGGTCTGGGACAGTGCGGGCATTGCCGATTAGGACCTTATTTCACCTGCAAGGATGGACCGGTTCTCACCTGGGAGCAAATTAAGGACATTGAGGAGCCATTCCTGTGATGGATATTAGAACTACCACCTGTTCCATGTGCCGTAACGGTTGTCAGCTTGGTATCCAGTTTGATGGGTATCAGTATCAGATAGAATACCTTACCGATGTATCTCCTAATAACGGCAGGCTTTGTCCGCGCGGTAATAGTAGCAATATCGTAATTGACCATCCGAAACGGCTCAGTTACCCATTACTTAATAACAAAGAGATAACCTGGGCGCGGGCATTTGAGTTAATAAAGAACTGGTGGGCGCAGGTAAAACCTCAGGAGACTACGGTTGTTTACAGTCGAGGTGCAGGAGTAAGTGATTTAGGTCTGGTTCAGGGGTTGGCTGAAACCTTGGGTACAGACAATCTGGTTTGTGGGTATCTGGAGCCGGATAATGCATTTCAGTATCAGCTGGAGGGTGTCAGGCGGGCAACACTTGATGACCTGAGTGCTACCCGGGTAACACTGCTGGTCGGTGATGTGTTTAACACCTCGCCAGTGGCGGCAAAGCGGATAATTGAGGCTCGTTATGCGGATAAGAAAAGCCGTTTGGTGGTGATTGATTCAATAAAAACCCGACAGGCAGGATTTGCCCACCGGTTCGTTCAGGCAAAACCGGGAACTGAATATCTGGTTATGGCGGGCATTGCCAGAATTATTGACCCGGGTTTGGAACTGGATATTGATGGCATTGTTCGGACAACCGGGGTGGCAAAGGAAGAGATGGCGGCGGTGGCTGAGTTATTGAAGGGCGGTGATAAGGGGCTTGTTGCCTGCACTGCCTGTCTGGGTAGAGTAGCGGAACCGTTGTGGCACAGTCTTGCTGCCCAGCTTGTTGCCCTTAAGACCGATAAGCCTTTTGCTGGGTTTGGCGAGGCGCTGGTTCCGGAAGGGAAAATTGGCTTTGGTCGGCTGAGGGATATGCTTGTTAATGGCAAGATAAAA
>CAKZPX010000004.1 GCA_937139435.1 uncultured bacterium | reverse complement strand
TTCTTACCTACTACTTCCTCCGCTTTATCCGTGGCACCCGGGCGATCCGGATGCTTTACGCCCTTGTCTTTCTGGTGGTTATTGCGGGCATCGCCCGCTTTCTGGACTTCAAGACGCTCGGATTGATTGTTGGCTCGTTAACCACGGTCTGGCTGGTGGCATTCGTCATCATCTTCCAGCCTGAGATTCGCAATCTGCTTTCCCGGTTTGGTCGCACCCGTCCCATCCGTTTCTTCCTCCGCCCGACCGCTGACGCCACGCTCGTTGACGAACTGGTCAATGCCGCTGCCCAGATGAAGGAAAGAAAAGTCGGTGCCCTGCTGGTGATCGAAAGGGAAATCGGACTCCGGGAATATGCCGAAACCGGCACCCGACTGGAGGCAAAGGTATTTGCCCCCCTGCTTGTTTCCATGTTCACCCCCCCATCGCCACTGCACGATGGTGCGGTCATCATCAGTGGTGGGCAGGTTATCGCTGCCGGTTGCACCCTGCCGTTAGGCGATGCCGAACCGGGAATGGGAATGCGACATCGGGCAGCGCTGGGTGTAACGCTGGTTACTGATGCAGTAGCAATTGTTGTTTCCGAGACCAGCGGCAACATCAGTTTTGCCCAGCGGGGACGACTGCTGGTTAATTTGACACCATCGCAGTTAAAGTATAATCTGATGCAGGCACTTTTAAAGGAGAGTTAAACTATGAACGAATCAAGATGGCGACTGATCATTTTCTTGCTCGTCTGTTTGGTGGTGCTGGCGGTTTACCTTTACAGTGTTGCGCCCACCGCCTCATTCTGGGACTGCGCCGAACTGATTGCGGTTTCTTATATTGCCGGCATCCCCCATCCACCCGGCACCCCGTTATTTGTTATGCTCGGTCGGCTGTTTACACTTCTGCCCATCGGTCAGGAAATTGCGTTCCGGGTCAATCTCATTCCGGTACTGTTTGGTGCGTTTTCCTGTGGACTTTTATATCTGGTTGTCGTTAAACTCCTCTCCTTTAACGCTACCCAGGAGAAAAATCGCACCTGGTGGTTTGCCCATATCGCCGGAGCATTCGCCGGATTGATGTGTGGCTTTGCCTATTCCTACTGGGACAACTGCGTTGAAGCAGAAGTTTACGGTCCCTCGGTCGCGGTTGCCGTGGGTGTACTCTATATGGCGCTGGTCTGGCGAGAAGGCAGAGAAACTGGCACCGGTGACAACCGCCAGATTCTTGCCGCCCTGTTTCTCCTGTTTGTCGCCACCGGACTGCACTTCACTCCGATGCTCGTTCTATTTGCCGTGCTGATCTTTGCCCTGGTGGTTGACCGGCAGGCGGTGCTGAATATGCGCTTTATTGAGTTTGCGGTGGGCTATTTGATTGTCCTGACAATTAAGGAACTCGGTCTTTCTGCCGGAACATTTATCGCGGTTCCGCTGATGCTTGCCGGAACCTATTA
>CAKZPX010000003.1 GCA_937139435.1 uncultured bacterium | reverse complement strand
GATTCAGGCGCTCGCTGCGCCAACACCATTTGCCCTGCCCCAGCGGGTGGCAACGGGCTTTGACCTCCGTCGTCTGGCGCTCCTCCTCGGCATTCTGGAGCGCCGCGCCGGTATTACTGCCGCAGGTAAAGACATCTTTCTTAACATCGCCGGCGGTATTAAACTTACCGAACCGGCGGTTGACCTGGGGGTCATCGCTGCGCTCGCATCGGCCCTGCGCAACACACCTATCCCGGCTGACACCGTACTCTGGGGTGAGGTCGGGCTTGCCGGCGAGGTGCGCTCGGTGATCAGGAACGAGTCCCGGATTACCGAGGCAGAACGGCTGGGCTTTAAACGGGTTATTGTGCCCGAGCGCAGCCTGAAACCAAAAAGTAACCATGTCCAGGTGGTGTCGGTGGATACAATCACCACCGCACTGAAGATTTTGGGGTTAAAGAAATGAATCAGAATTGGGGAGGATATCATGCTTTTCGCTCGTCCCAGAACATTTGTCATGGATATCGACACCCTTGCCGACCCGAGAATAATCCAGTTTCTGCGCCTGGGTCTGGTAAGTGGCAGGATTATCGTTCCCGAACCGCAGGAACCATCCGGAGAGAATGACCATCTTAACCGCCGTGCCCGGGAGAACCTGCGGTCACTGAAAGAAATTAGCGGCATCAAAATAAAAACCATCCCGGGAATCAAAACCGTTGCCGACCTATTAGCCCTTGCCCGGAAGAAAAAGGCAACCATCATCACCACCCGTCACGACGTAAAATCCCAGGCTGATGGTCTGCCAGTGGTGACAACATTTGAGATATTTGACCTGTTTCGTCCCTCCTATCTCCCCGGAACCATGCTCAAGGTAAAAATCACCAAACGGGGCAAGGAGAAAAACGAGGGCATCGGCTATTTAGAAGGCGGAATTAAGGTGGTAATAGAAAACGGTGGCAACGAACTGGGCAACGAAATTGAGGTGGTAATCAGAGGCAGTATTGATACCGAGGTTGGACAGGTACTTTTTGCCCAGCCCCGTTTTCAGGAAGTAAAATAAGGACGCTGGCGTCAGTCACCGGTAACCGCTCCGCTGGCGCCGCGCTCGGTCACCGCACTCTGACTGAGCACCAGGCGTCCTGCACCAGTACTCACCAGTTACCCCTAAAAATGGTGGGCTATCGAGCGGCATCGCGCAGCACTAAAGGGCGGAAGTTATCCAACTATGCTCCCCGCATCGATAGCCCAAACTCAGGGTCGTCATCGCCACTTCTATTACATTACGTGAGTTTTTGCACAATCCATTCCCCCAATTGCCTTACCGGATTTGAAACGATAACTTTCTGAAAAATAAACTGTTGTCCTGCTTTCCTCCTCCCTTTCTTCCATTCTTTTATCTTCCCCATTGATAAACTCAACCATTGATACAATAACAATTTGTCCCGCTGCGACATAAAAAACGCCTTAACAATCAGTGAGAACAGCCCGCACATCCACACCCACTCTGTTAATGCGCTCCCCATATTAACATATCTATTTACCGAAAGTTATGACTGAGCAGCGCCGGAAAAATACCACAAAGGGGGATAACCCGGGGTTGTCCCCGGGATAGTCCCGGGGATTACCCCACAGTTAACAATTAATATAAAACCTGTTTAAACACCATAAAGAAAACACCCGATTATTAAACTTGCCCGCCCGCGCTCAATCACTTCTCCAGCCCCGATTCTCAACCGGTAGTCTGCCTCTGGTTTCACTACAACATCTTATTTCAGCATTACCTACCCGATTAACTACCGTGACTATTTATTATTACCCACCCTCTATTTTATTGTGGGGGAGCGGGAATCGCAGCGACGGCGTTCTTGACTACTCTATTCAGGCGTTTAAAATCTGACACGATTATGAACCGAAGGATTCGCACCCTGCAAAAGATGCTTGCCCGGGAAAAACTGGACGGATTCCTGGTCACCAGTCTGACCAACATCCGTTACCTCTGCGGGTTCACCGGCTCTAATGGGATGATGCTTGTTACCCGCACAAAGGCAATGTTTTATACCGATTTTCGTTATCAGGAACAAATAAAAACCGAGGTCAAAGGCTGCTCCGCCCGGGTGCTGGAGCGTGACCTCTATGCATCGTTTCCGGTTGAAGACCTGAAAAACATCCGCCGGCTGGGTGTGGAGAAAACCCATCTTACCCTTGCCCGATTTGAACTGCTGCGCCAGCAACTAAAAAAGACAAAATTTATCCCCTGTCGCGACCTGGTCCTGGAACTGCGCCGCAAGAAAAGCCCGGAGGAGTTGCAGTTGATTATTAAAGCCCAAAGAATGACCGAAAGGGTATTCAGAAACATCCTGTCCCTGATCAAACCCGGTGTCACCGAAAAAGACCTGGCGATGGAGATTGAGTTCCAGTTTCGCCGGGCAGGAGAACCGGCGTTCCCGGTAATTGTCGCATCCGGAGAAAATGCGGCAAAACCCCATGCCCGTCCGGGCGGGCGTCGCTTGCGCCGGGGTGACTGTATCACCTTTGACCTGGGTTGCCGGATTGATGGCTACGCCTCTGATATGACCCGCACCGTATTTTTAGGCTCTCCGGACCCGCAAATGCGCCAGGTGTATGAGGCGGTACTCACCGCCCAGCAGGAGGCGCTGGAGATTATTAAACCCGGTGTCCCGTGTAAACTGGTTGATCTGGCAGCACGCGATAGCCTGCTGCGTGCCGGACTGGCACAGTTTTTCGGTCACGGTCTGGGACACGGTGTTGGTCTTGATGTGCACGAACAGCCTTCGCTGGCAAAAAACAGCACCCAGACCCTGGAATCCGGTGATGTCGTTACCGTGGAACCCGGTGTCTATATCCCGGATAAAGGCGGGGTGCGCATTGAGGATATGGTTTTCCTTACCCGCAACGGTTGTCTTAACCTGACCAGTGTCAGTAAAAAAATGCTTATCCTCTAAGGAGTGAAATATGGTAACACCAAATGACTTTCGCACCGGACTTTTAATCAGATACAACGGCGAGATCTATGAGGTTCTGTCCTACTCCCGGACCAGAACCGCCCAGCGTCGGGCACGGGTTCTGACCAGAATTCGCAACATCCGCACCGGCGCCACCATTGAAGAAAGTTTTGAATCCGAAATCAAACTGGAAACGGTAGAACTGGAACGTCGTCGGGGTCAATTCCTTTATGCGGATGACACGAACTACTACTTCATGGACATGGAAACCTACGACCAGTTTCCAATCAAAAAAGAGACGCTGGGAGACAAAATCTATTATCTAACCGAAGGGGTCGAGGTGGAAATCGGCTATGTCGACCAGGTGCCGATGATAATCAATCCACCGATGTTTATTGTACTGGCGGTGGTGGAAACTGAACCTAACTATCGCGGTGACACCGCCACCGGCGGTGGCAAACCCGCCCGCCTCTCCACCGGACTGGTTGTTGATGTCCCGTTTTTCATTAAAGTTGGTGACCGGGTCCGGATTGACACCCGCACCAACACCTATGTGGAACGGGCTTAATATCCTCTCAGCCGGATGCTGGAAAAGTTATTAATTGCCAACCGGGGCAACTGGGCACTACGCATCCTGCGTTCCTGCCGGGAAATGAATATCAAAACCGTAATTGTCTATTCGGAGGCGGATCGTAATTCGTTGCCGGTTGGACTCGCCGATGAAACGGTTTGTATCGGACCGGCACCAGTCCGGGATAGTTATCTCAACATCTCCCGCGTTCTCTCCGCAGCTGAGATCACCCGCAGCAATGCCATCCATCCTGGAACAGGTTTCCTTGCTAACAATCCGGAATTTGCTGATGCGGTCATTAACTCCGGCTTCACCTGGATTGGTCCGCCGCCCGAACTGCTCCGGCTGCTGAACGACCGGGTGGCGGTGCGCGCAAGGCTAAAAAGGGCGG
>CAKZPX010000002.1 GCA_937139435.1 uncultured bacterium | reverse complement strand
ATGCTGCTGAGCCGCCGTCTTTGGACTTCTTGGTCTTGCCGGTCAAACTGCTGATATAGGGCATACCCTGAAGCGGCGACAGACTCCACTGCATCGTGGTCAGGTTAAATGTCCACATCTCGTGGTACTTTGCCTTGTGGGCGTAGAGGATGCTGGCGCCATCGTAAACAAGCCATGAACCTTTATCCCATTTCGGTCTTATTCCGGCGGGTGCATCGGTCAAAAGTTCCCAGGAACCGCTCTGGATGTTATAGCGCATAAAATCCTGCTTGTAACCCTTGAGCAGATAGACATAACCAACACCGTTTTCCTCTACATAGACAACATCACTGCCACCCTTCACCTTCTTCCCGCTAGTTCCTGGCAACACATCCTGCAACTGCTCCCATTGTCCGCTCGTCACTGAATAGCGCCAGAACTCAAATGTGTTGTTTCCACGTACCGCATACACCGCACCAGCGCCATAACAGCCTGCTGAACCGCGATAACTGTATCTGCCCTCTCTGCCCATAATCCAGGGAGGCAAGGACCTCCAGGCATTGCTAAGTGGGTTATAAGCATAAAAATCACCGGTTTTATTCCCTTTTGCCACGTAGATAAGCCCGCGTTCATCATCAGGCACCAGCCACCCACCATCTTTCACCGCACGACTTGATGGCGTTAACGGCACCGATGCCACCTCCCGCCAGCCTGGTGGCCAGGAGATTATCCCGCCCCGCACCGACACCATTCCATCAGCGTAGTCGTTATTGCGGTTAATATCAAGGGAAAGCATCGTTGAACATCTAACAGCCCAGTTACCGGTACGTGTTGCTTGCCAGTTAGGAAACACAACCAGCGCACTTTCACCCGGGGCCAGCGTCACCACCGCATTCCGACTGTAGCCATCCCCGATTGTTAACCGTACCGGAACCTGGACCGCAAGCGTGCTATAGTTTCTCACCCACGCCTGCGGCTGAACAACCGCGCCCGAATCAACCGTATCCGTCGGAGCAACAATCCGAAGACAACCGGCATCCAGCTCTGCCACCAGAATTGAACTCTGAACAAAGTTATTTAACGGCTCCCGGTCACCGGCCAGCGCAACCGTACAGGCAAGCGCCACACTTCCCAGTGGCTGGGCGACCCAGTCAGGAAAACTGATCAAACAGGAATCGCCAGGATATACCGGTGTATTCCAGTTTACCGTCTGGTCATAGCCAGTGCCGATGCGCAACCGTGCCTGAAAACGGGCGATGGTATTACCGGTATTTAAAAACAGCACCTGCGGCGTGATGGTATCCAGGTACACCACAGTATCATAAGGCGCGACAATCTCGCTTACGCTCATATCCGGATAGGGATAGAACAGCCGGGCGGTAAACAGATCAGTAGGACTGCCGTTAACACCGGTGCGGGCAACCTGTCCGGCAACAAAAACATTGTTGGAGTCAAGGACACAGACCGCCGCAGCAAAATCCTCCTGATTATAAGGGGAATTATAACTGAATGTCCACAGTGTATCGTGCGGAATGGTATTGGAAGCGCTGTAACACAAAACTACCACGTCGTTGCCCTTCTGACCGGCAACGTAAACCCGCCCATTATTATACTCAATGTCAAACCCATAATCGTTTTGATTTGTGGCATAAATTGCCCCGGCAGCCCCCCCAGCGCGGTGATAGACCGATATTAGCCTTGTAGGTAATAATATCAAACCGGCTGGTCGTGCTCTGATAATAAGTTCCGGTAGCATACACATTCTGCGGATTGGAATCGTCCAGGGTCACGGCAAAGAAATAATCCTCATCATCCATCGGGTCGTTTACCCGGCGGGTAATCGGGGCACCACCGGTAGGAGAATAACGCAGTAACAGCGCATCGTAGTAATTGGCATCGTTTTCATCAAACCCGGCAACAATTACGTAACCGTTATTGGCGACCGCAACGTCAAAACCAGCATCATCATAGTCTAAAGAACGCCAGTACTCATGTGCCCAGCGTCTTGTTCCATTGGGGAGAAACTTCATTGTCCAGATCTGATAACTCCGGGCGTCACTGTAACCAAAACCGGTTGCCACAATATGCCCGGAATCAGGGGAAACCGCCAGTGCGGTAGCACAATTGTCCCAGCGGTCCCAGTCAAACATTACAAAATCCGGGTGCCGGTCGCGTCGCAAGTTAAAGGCAAGGGTGTCAAGGATATAGCGGCGCGTCCATACGGTATCACCAGTCAGGGGGTTAATGCGTGCGACAAAGAACGCCGAGAGCACATGGTGGGTATCGGTTACCGCACCGCATAAATAAACATCACCCTGTTTGCCGATAACGATATCGTAGGCGATATCATCATCCGGAAACATACTCCGCCGTGCCCAGAGAAGATTACCATTCGGGTCATACTTCAGCCAGGTGATATCAATGTCCCACGGAGTAGCATACTCCGTCGCTCCTGCAACATACACATTCCCGACCGAATCCACCGCCAGCGCCTGAGCAATATCATCCTCACTGCCTGCGGCACCGCCATAAGAACGAATCCACAGCGTTTCGCCAAAAGAATTAAATTTAGCAATCAGCATGTCGTTATTACCCGTCACCGCCTTTTCACCTGAACCACAGACATAAACATTCCCCGCCCTATCAACACCAATATCTGCTGCCTGGTTTAAGTTACCACTTGCAGAATCAGAACCAGGATATATCCGCAACCACATCGTATCCACCACCCCGGCATTAACAACACCGAATACAATTAATCCGCCTGCTAACGATAAAAGAAACTTTTCATATCCTACCTCCCCATCCTCTCAGTTTATCTTACCACCATAACTTTACTGGTCACGGTGGCAGATTTTCCTTCTGTGTATTCGGCATCAAGACGAATAAAGTAAACCCCGGCTGCCAGTTTGCTACCATCTAACCTTATTCCATGCTCACCGGCTGGCTGGTATTCATTAACAAGCTGTGCCTGCTCCCGTCCGGCGATATCGTAAACAGCCAGTCTGACCCGACCGGGCTGCGGCAGTGTGTAGCGTATTACGCCCTGATTAACAAATGGATTGGGCATTACCGCCAAACGCACCCTGATTGTACTGGCAACAGGTTCTGCCTGCTGACCATCTTGCGGTGGGTTAAGCGGAAAATTGGCATTGTAGCGCCAGAATTCCAGGGTTTTATTACCCTTCAGCGCATACACCTTGCCATTACCAAAAACGAGCGCCGCCCCACCGTAAGGCAACTTGTTGTTCGGTCCGCGGGGAAAAGTGTCCTCGGTTTCTACCCAGGTATTCTCCTCCAGGTCAAAGAACCAGAATTCTGTCCCTTTACCGCCCTTCATGGCGTAGATTCTATTAAACTCCGGGTCATAGGCCATTGCGCCACCCTTTTTCATCTTCCGGCGCTTGGGGTCAAGCCGGCTATCAGGGATGTCCCGTTTCCGCACCCAGGTATCACTCATGACATCATAAGCCCAGAATTCATAGGTTCCGCCTTTCAGGAAATAAATAACCGAATCGCCGTCTGTGGTAATGGCGCTACCATCCCGCACCCTTTTACCTCTATCACCTGGCGGAACGCTCTTTCTGGTACTCCAGGAATCGCGCCCGACATGATAACAGTAAAAATCGCTCGTATTAGCACCGCGCAGGGTATAGATCAAATTAAGCGCTGGCAGATACACCATCCCGGCCCCTCCTTTAACTCTCCGTGCCCCGGAGGGAAAGTCGCTCAGCTGCTGCCAGCGATTATCATTAATGGAATAACGCCAGAACTCCAGCGTGTTGTTGCCTTTTAATGCAAACACATTGCCGGCGGTATCGGCAGTCAGACCCGCCCCTCCTTTGATCCGCTTCTTACTACCGCTCCGACCGATAGCCGGTATGCTCTCCCGCTCTCGCCAGACACCCCGGGCAATATTAAACGCATAGAACTCGGTTGTGTTATTGCCTTTCAGGGCAAAGACCAGACTGTCCTGAGCAAAAGCTAGTGCCCCACCATCCTTAACACCCTTGCCCCGCAGACCGGAAGGAAGATTGGCAAGTTGTTCCCATGCGAACACGGTGACCACCGTGCCCTTTACCGTATCATTAGCCGGTTCCCGATCACCGGTGAGCATGGTATAAGCCGTAACCCGGTGCTCACCGATGTCCCGCACCAACCAGGGTGAAAAGACAATCAATGTTGAGTCATAGGGCGCCAGTTGCGGCACCTGCTGGATATCAAAATAAAAGTTTCCGATCTCTATCCGGAGCGGAAATGTAAATGACAATGCACTGTA
>CAKZPX010000001.1 GCA_937139435.1 uncultured bacterium | reverse complement strand
CGGCGTCTCGGTGGTGAACGCGCTCTCCGAGCGGCTCTGGCTGGACATCTGGCGCGAAGGCCAGCACCACCAGCAGGAATACGCCCATGGTGAGCCGCTCTACCCGCTGAAGGCCGTCGGTCAGTCGCAGGCCGATGCCGAAGCCGTGCGCAGCGAATTGGAACCCGGCAAGCCGATCGACTATTCCACCGCGCATATCGCCACCACCCGTGACTTCTCCGGTGTGAGCATTCCCACCGAAACCCAGCCCATCAACGTGTTCACGGCCAGCCGGCCCAGCTCGATGGTCTCCTCCGGGGGGAAGGCCCACCCCAGGCGGCAGGGCGCCAGCACGTTGATGAACGAGGGCCCATCCGTGTCCAGCGCCTTCTGCATCTTGGTGATCAGGTCGTTCCAGAAGCTCGGCGAGCCCTGCGCCACGTACGGGATGCCGTGGGCCACCAGGATGGCCGTCAAGTCCTTCTCGAACTGCTTCTTGCCGTAACCTTTCCGGCCCACCGGAGTGGTGGTGGTCTCCGCCCCGAACATCGTGGCGCCGGAGCGCTGCACTCCGGTGTTCATATACGCCTCGTTATTCGTGCAAACATACAGAAACCGATGGCGGCGCTCTAACGCTCCGGAGAGTGCCTGCAGTCCAATGTCATAGGTTCCACCATCACCGCCAAAGGCAATTATCCTGATCTCCTCATTAAGCCGACCGGTCCGGCGCAAAACCCGGTACGCCGCCTCAACACCACTGGCGGTTGAGGCAGAGGTCTCAAACGCCGTATGGATCATCGGTACCTGCCAGGCGCTATGGGGATAAATTGAAGAAAAGATCTCCAGGCAACCGGTGCACATTGTTGTCACAACCGGCAACCCGGTCGTCTGGGCAGCGAGCATAATCTGCCGCACCCCCAGCGCCTCACCGCAACCGGCACAGGCACGATGCCCGTGCGAAAATAGTTCTTTATTCTTTGCCAGATCCGCCAATTTAAACATCGCTCACCTCACTCCCACATAGGTTACCAGTTCATCTTCCTTACCGGTCAAGACCTGTTCCAGCACCATCTCCGCATCCTCGGGCGTGAACTCCTTGCCCCCCAGACCATACACATAAGAAAACACCCAGGGACGCTCGTCCGTGTCATAAAGAACCGATGTTATCTCGGTAAACAGCGGTCCACCGTAAGAGTTGACCGCATCCACCCGGTCCATGACACCTATCTTCTTGAACTTGACCAGACTCTTTTTCAACAGCGAATGCACCAGCGGACGGAACACTCGCAGTTTCACCATCCCGACCTTTTTCCCTTTTGCCCGCATCCGGTCAACCGCCACGCGCACCGTCCCGCATGCCGAACCCATCAACACCACCACCGCCTCCGCATCCTCGCACCGGTACTCCTCCAGCACCGGATATTTCCTTCCGGCAATCCTGCCAAACTCCGCCTGCACCTCCTCAATTATCGGCAAAACCTGATTCATCCCCTCAATCTCGCTGCGCTTGAACTCAAAATAGTAATCCTGTAATGTCGCCGGACCAACCAGAATCGGATTGCGCCAGTCAAGCAGGTTATACGCCGGTTTTCTCCTGCCCAGAAAATCCCGCACCACCTGGTCTTCCAGTGTTTCAATCCGTTCCTGACAGTGCGACAGAATAAACCCGTCTATCCCGACCAGCGCCGGCAAGTTCGCCCGCTCAGCAATCTTCACCGCCTGAATCAAAGTATCATAACCCTCCTGCACCGTTTCACAGAAAAATTGCAACCACCCCGAGTCGCGCGATGCGACTGAATCCGAATGGTCACCATGAATATTCAGCGGTGAGGACAGCGACCGGGATGCAACCGCCATGACAATCGGCAACCGCAACCCGGCAGCGATAAAAAGCATCTCATGCATCAGCGCCAGACCCTGCGATGCGGTAGCGGTCATTACCCGGCAACCGCAGACCGCAGCGCCAATACAGGCGGTCATTGCTGAATGCTCGCTCTCCACCGGCACATACTCGGTATCAACTTCACCATCGCTCACGTAGTTGGAAAACAACTGCACAATCTCGGTTGATGGCGTAATCGGATAAGCCGCCACCACATCCGGATTAATCTGCTTCATTGCGTAGGCAAAAGCCTCGTTACCGGTCTTAGCCAGAATCATTTTCGCTCCTTTTCCATCACAATTGCCTTTGCCGGACAGATACTGGCACAGTTACCACAACCTTTACAGTAATCGTAATCAATACCCGTGACCTTCCCCTCCACAATCACTATTGCACTATCCGGACAGTAAATCCAGCACATCAGGCACTGCTTACACTTCTCTTTATTCCAGACCGGTCGCATACTGCGCCAGGCACCGGTCTTATTTTCCTTAACTGCGGACATATCGGTAATTATTGCCCCGCAGGGCAACTCCCGCCAGCCTTTAAGTTTTCCCATCGCTACTCCTGTTTGAAAAATTACTCTATTCCCCGGACTTCCTCATAGGCGCGCCGGATGCTCTGCAAATTACTCTCCACCAGCTTCTCCTGACCGCGAAATTTCGTCAGCAGTTTATCCTTTATCGCCTCCAGCATCGGCTCCAGTTGCAGCACACCGGTCACCCGTGCCAGTGCGCCCAGCATCGGCGTGTTGGGCACATCCCTGCCGATCGTCTCCAGCGCGATCTTTGATGCGTCAACAGTAAACACCCGTACCGTTGCCGGCAAATTCAACCGCTGCCGCAACACCCCGGGGTCCTCAACCGTATTCACCAGCAACACACCGTTTTCCTTCAAACCCTCGGTCACCTTTGCCGGTTCAATCAAAGAAGGGTCAAGAACCACAACGATATCCGGATTTTTAATTCCGGAATGGATATAAATCGGTTCCTCTGCCAGACGGTTAAAAGCGGTAACCGGTGCACCCATCCTCTCCGGTCCATATTCAGGAAACGCCTGAATAAACTTACCGGTATCCAGCGCTGCCTCGCCAAAAAGCAGTGCTGCGGTCTTAGCACCCTGACCGCCCCGACCATGCCAGCGAATTTCAAGAACTTGCGCCATTATTCCTCCTGTCTTTTCCATCCCCCTGCACACCTTTCATTTTCCCCCTTCCTCATCCCCATATTTAAGATTGATATTTTAACATCATTCAATGATTATGTCAAACCACTCAATACCGGACCATCATTTCTATAATTTAAAATAACACCATCTGCACCCTAAAAATACAATGTCCTGCCCAAAAATGTTGCAAGACCGGACCGGCAAAAAAGCATGTAGCTGTGCACACAAAAGCAAATGTTTTTCTGCGGGTGTTTATTTATAATTATTTGATATTCTGATTGTTAACTGACCAACTCGCTTACCCGGGAATAATCCCGGGGCTAACCCCGGGGACTACCCCCAGAATAAATGGAAGAGGCGTGTCAGGGACTTTTCTTACTGCCCTCATCAAAACAGTGGTAATGGACACCTGATTGGTTAAAAAGCCCCCGATTCTATCATTAACTCATCCTGAAAGTACAGATACTCTTTCCCCGGTTAATCCGGTCAGTTTCCCCTCCTGAACAGCTTCCAACCTTTTCGGGATTTCCAGCCCGGCAACTTGCCCGTAGCAGGGAAGAAAACCACAATCCAGCGTTACTAACAGTAGCACCGAGAAGCATCACGGCTTGACTACTTAAATGAGTAACGTATCATAACCTATGCCCGAGATTAAGGTGGTTACCCGGAGCAGAACTGAATTTGTGGACATTACCGCCCGGGTGCAGGAAATTGTCCAGAAAAGCGCCATCCAGTCCGGGCTCTGTCTTGTCTATGTGCCCCATACCACCGCCGGCGTAATGGTCAATGAAAGTTATGACCCGGATGTCGCCCGTGATATCAGTAATGCCCTGGAAAAGGTGGCGCCGCAAAACGCTCGCTATCAGCACACGGAAGGTAATGCCGATGCCCATGTCAAGTCCATGCTCGTGGGCACAGCTCAAGTCATCCCGGTGGAAAACGGGCAACTGCTGCTGGGAAGATGGCAGGGAATATTTTTCTGCGAATTTGACGGACCGAGACAGAGAACCTGTATTGTGAAAACAATCAGTGATTAATTAAAAGGAGGATAAATGAGTCATAAGAAACTTTTTGTCCCCGGACCAACTGAGGTACGGGAAGAAATCTTAAAGGCACAGGCAAAATGGATGATCGGTCACCGCTCCAAGGAGTTTGGTGACCTTAACCAGCGCTGTGTGGAAAAAACCCAGCAGATTCTCAAAACTAAGAACTATGTATTCTGGTGGACCGCATCCGGCACCGGATTGATGGAAGGCGCCATCCGCAATGTCGTCCAGAAAAAGGTGCTCCACTGTATCAACGGCGCATTTTCTGACCGCTGGTTCAAAATCTCCCAGGCGTGCGGCAAGGAGCCCGAGCCGCTGCGGGTGGAATGGGGCAGGACGATAAAACCGGAAATGGTTGACCAGGCGCTGTCTCGGGACAGTTACGAGGCGATAACCTTTACCCAGAATGAAACCTCCACCGGTGTCCGCACTCCGCTGGAAGAGATTGTGCCGCTGGTCCGCTCTAAATACCCGGATGTGTTAATCCTGGTTGATGCGGTGTCCAGTCTGATGGGCGACTGGTTTGACATTGACGCCCTGGGACTGGATGTGGTGGTAGCATCCAGCCAGAAATGCGTTGCCCTGCCGCCCGGACTGGCGGTGGCGATTGTCTCGGCCCGGGCAATGGAAAAGTGCCGTAAGGTGCCTGACCGGGGTTACTACTTTGATTACGATGCGATGCTCAAGCGCTATGAAAAAGACCACCAGACTCCGACGACACCAGCGATATCGCTCTTCTGGGCACTGGAAGCCCAGCTTGACGCCATACTTGCCGAAGGGATGCAAAACCGTTACCGCCGGCACCTGGAGATGGCACAGTTCACCCGGGAGTGGGCAAAAAAATACTTTGCCCTGTTCCCGGAACCGGGCTATGAATCGGTAACCCTCACCACCGTCACCAACACCCGCAGTATCAGTGTCAAAGACCTCAACAGCGCCCTGGGAGAACGGGGAATGCAGATATCCAACGGCTACGGCGACCTGAAAGAAAAAACTTTCCGTATCGCCCATATGGGTGACCTGACAATGCAGGATATGCAGGAGGTGACCCGGGCGATTGTGGAAATCTTAAAACTGTGAAACGGTTAAACTGAATTGTGCCGGTCCCGGCGGTAATCCTGGTGGGACTGGCGGTTATCGCCTTTACCGGACCAGGAATAAACAAACTCACACGGTCGGACTTCACCCCAGAACCCTATTCTACCGCGGGTGAAGTCCGACTGGTTAACGGCATCCGACTCAAAACAACCGCACCAGAAAGAGAGGAACGGCAATTAACCCTTTCGTCACCGAGGCATTTCTCCTGCTACTGGCTGGTTCATTTCTCCGCACCCATAAGGCAGGAGTGGCTCAACCGCCTGCGCCAGCACGGATACGAACCGCTCTGTTATCTCGCCTACCAGACAGTGGTCATCCGGTTTGACAGGCAAAACCAGAAAAAACGGTCAGACATACCGGCAGAAATAAAATCCCTGCTTCCCGCGGTTGTTGACCATGTCGGCCTGTTCCTGCCCGAATATAAACTGGCGCCCGAACTCAAAGATAAAACCAGCGCCTCAGGAATTTCGGTATCATTCTGGCCCGGGGAAAACAGCCGGACAGTAGTCAACATACCCGGGGCTGTTGATATCCGCCACCTGGCACAACAGGAAGAGATCGCCTGGATTCAGCGTGCCGACCCGGTAGAACCGCTCAACTGTAATGTCCAGTGGGTCATCCAGACCGGCTGGGATTCGGTCCTGCCCGCAACAGAAGAAAAAAGGCGGTTCTATAAGGCAGGCATCAGCGGTCAGGGGATGGTTATCGGTCTTTTTGATTCGGGCATCTATACCGAACATAACATGTTTCGTGACCCCTGGTTACCACTGGAAGAACCAGGAATTTACCTGAATCACCGCAAGATTGTTGCCTACAAACTCTTTCGCAACGCCGCATTTGGCGACCCGAGCGCAGTGATTTATCATGGCACTGCGGTCGCAGGCACACTTGCCGGCAACGACTCCCCCTGTGGTAATCTCAGTAATCTGGACGGGGTTGCCCCGGAAGCCCGGATCTACTTCCTTGATATTACTACTGCCAGCGGGCAATACCTCTACTCCGAGGAACTCCTGGAGGAAATGCTGGACTCCATTCGCCTGAGCAATGGTATGCCCGAACCGGTTTATCAGGTATCCGGCTCATTTGGTTCTATGGACAACCTGGGTTACTACCGCCTCGGTGAGGCGGTGCTTGATGCGGTATGCTGGCGGGACAAAAAATTCCTAATTATCTGGGCAGCGGGCAATGGTGGCGGCGGTCGATATCGCATCGGACACCCTGCCTGCGCCAAAAACTGCCTTACTGTTGGCGGTTGTGGTAACAGTGTCAGAAGCAATCTTGTCTACTCCGGCTCCTCAGGTGGTCCAACCCGCGACGGTCGTATCAAGCCTAACATTTTAGCCCCGGCTGAAAGTATCTTCACCGTCTTCGGTGCCGGTATCAACACCTACCGGATCCGCGAAGGAACCAGTTTTGCAGCACCAGCGACCAGCGGTGCGCTCGCCCTTGTCCGGCAGTACTTTAAGGAAGGGCGATATCCGACCGGCACCCCGGAACCATCCCATTCTCTTACCGCACTCAGTGCAGCGTTGTTCCGCGGACTTGCGATATGTGCTGCAGACACCAATATCGGTAGCAGGCTCATTCCCTCGGAGCGCATCGGCTGGGGCAGAATTAACCTCAGCAACATCCTCCACCTTCCCGACGATTCCATCGCAATCACATTTATTGACGAAACACTGGGACTGGCAACCGGTCAGTTTGACGAATACCAGATTGAAGTTGACCGGCGTGAGCCTTTAAAGGTCATCCTCACCTGGACTGATACCGCCGCCGCTCCGGCAGCTGCAATCGCCATCATCAATGACCTCAACTTAGAACTGATCAGCCCGGATGGCAATCGCTACCGGGGTAACCAGTTATACCAGAACCAGTCAATCCCTAACCCTGATGCCTGGGACGAAATCAATGTGGAAGAACTGTGTCAGATTGCCCATCCCCTGCCCGGAGTATGGAAGATCCGGGTCTATGCCCGTAACGTGTTCACACCCCGCCAGCCTTATGCCCTGGTGGTGCGGGGCGGGATAAAAGGTCTACCTCCGGGAATAGAAGAGACAGCGCACCCCTCATCTCTAACATCTTTTTCCGCTCTCACCCCCACCATCCATCGCCGCACCAGTTCTCTCGTTACCATCCCTGCCGGTGCCACCTTGCAGCTCTGGACGGTTACCGGCCGACTTGCCCTCCAGCTCACCGCACCCGTATCCAGCCCGCTTCAATGGAACTTCTCTACCCCTGCCAGCAGAAAAATAAACAGCGGGATTTACTTCTATCGGCTCATCTCGTCCCGACACACATCATCGGGCAAAATAATCATATTAAAATAATCAGTCATGTCCCCAGTACCCGTCTAACCCACTCATCCTGAATCAAAAGCTCCTGATGATAAACCACCCCGATCACACGCACTCCGGAGAGCCGATTAAGAAAAGCACCCCGCTCCATCATCTCAGCAATGCCCCACACATCAGCCTCCACTCCCACAAAACGCCCGGCGATCTGCCTGCCCCCCAGCACCAGTTCCATCCCGCCAGCGGCAATTAATTTACTCAAAACCTCGGGTCTGTGTCCGGTCTCAACAAGAAAATGGATATGAGCAAAATTAACGCACCGTGTCCAGTCAAGGCTGGGCATTATCCGGAAAACGCCGGCAGGGTTCTTATCGCTCCAGAACAACCGGTCCAGTTTTGCCTGCACCCAGCCGGCACTCTGCCCGAACGCCCGGGCAACACCATCAAGGTCGATACCGGGATTATCAGCCAGAAACCTGAGAAACGTCCTCTCCTCGCGGGACAAAGGCAGGGAAACCGGAAAACTGTACTCCTGCACCCGAAAAACTTCTACCCCGCTCAGCCCGCTCAAATTTTTAATAAACCTCGTCTCTCCTTCCAGGTCGCGCGAGTAGAACAACAGGGCGATATTGGGTCCGATATTTACCGGCAAACCGGAATTAATAAAAATCTCGTTAACAAAACCTATCCGGGCAACCAGCTCACTGACACTCCTTCTTGGCTCATCTGCCCGTGCCCACAAAGCCGCCAGAACCCAGTTGCCACCAAGCAAAGGCGGAACCATCAATGTCAGATGAAAAGAGCGAATTAACCCGGAGTCAACCAGCCGGCGCACCCCTTCCAGAAAATCATCCCGCTCAATACCAGCATCACTCAACTCCTCCCCCCGCCAGAATAACCCGCGCTTCTCCAGAAGCCTGATTACAGTTAAATCACTGCGCTCAAGAACCATACCACCTCCTTTTTCACCTAACTCCTCCGGCCTTTAATATGCCCCCCGCCGGGACAAAACCGCCGGTATCGTCTTAAAGATAATCGCCACATCACCCGCCAGCGTCCACTCCCGCACATAGCGGGTATCAAGTCGTACCCGTTCTTCATAACTGGTGTCGGTGCGACCGGAAATCTGCCACAGCCCGGTCAATCCAGGAGCCACCCGGAACAAAAGGAGCGAATAATCCCGATAATAACCGACTTCCTGCTCCACAATCGGTCTGGGACCAACAACACTCATCTGCCCGGCAAGCACATTAAACAACTGGGGCAACTCGTCCAGACTCAAACGGCGCAGCCACTTGCCAATCGGTGTGACCCTCGGGTCGTCTTTTAATTTAAATGTCTTCTCAAACTCGGCGCGCTTTGCCGGGTCAGTCTGCAAAATCTCCTGCAGTCTTCTATCAGCATCCTGAAACATTGTGCGAAACTTCAGTAAATAAAACTCCTCCATATTTCTTCCCAGCCGGCGATGCCGATAGAAAACCGGTCCGGGGCTTGTAAGTTTGATCAGCAGAGCGATCACCAGCATCGGCAAACCCAAAACCAGTAGTCCGACAAAACAAAGTGCGATATCAATAATTCTTTTCAACCGCCACAAAATCCCATCACCGGCAAAAGGCCCGAGCGGACGGGGGTGCGGTCCGAAAAGATAGGCAGACATCCGAAAAGAACGCACCCCAACAAAATCAACAAAATAACGCGGGGCAAGTGTCGCCACCAGATACTCGGTGCGGGGATCAGTAATATCCACAACGATCATCGTCCATCGGGAAACACGCGTCCCGGCATCGCTACCGCCCCGTAACCTGCCCACCGTATCCGCATTGTTTTTCAGCCATTCTGCTATCTCCTCAATCATAACTATCCGGGCACACTCAAAACCCCACCAGCGCAACAACCCCACCTTGTCCTGATTAAAGTCGGTCACAAGAACCACCCGCTGGGGAACGATACGGCGCAGAATAATCCCCACCAGTGGGGCAATAAATGTAAGATAAAACCACAGCGCCAGCCAGAAACGGACGGTCAGCGGTTCGCACCACAACCAGAGATAATGAATACCGGTATAACCAACATAGCTGAGGGCAAAGGCTGCCTGAGTGCGGGTGGTCAGACCATAATTAGCCCGGGCAGTGGACTCAAACTCACCCACCAGATAACTCGCCAGGGCAAGCACCAGCCAGAGGACAGCAACCGTTGTTAGCCCGATTGAAAATGGGACAAGGAGTAAGCGTAAAAGTGCAATTACACAGAAAAGAAAAATAAGTTCAAGAAATATTAACAGTGCACCTTTGTGCCCACCGGTAGAGGTCATTATACCCCTTTCCGGAGTTGGGTAACGCTAATGTAGGATTGATTCCATTCCCGGCTACCAGAAAAAAACTTTACCGTACCTCCGGTTCCTCGTGACTCAGGATAATAGAACCTTTTATACAGGTGCCGGCACAATCGGCACAATCAGGCACTCCGGCTTTTAACGAATCTTTTTCTTATGGCGCATCGCTTTGCGGCGCTTCTTGTACTTGTGACGCTTGACCTTCCGTAGTTTACGCTTCCTGCCGCAGGGCATTTACCTCTCCTTTTAAATTATGTTTGACTCCGCATTAAACTTGCCTTTAATAACCTTGATGCCTTAAACACCGGCACCCGCCGGGGGGGGATATTCACGGTTGCCTTGGTTCTGGGGTTTCGTGCCACCTTCGGCTTGCGCAACTTCGTGGCCAGGACACCAAACCCACGAATCTCTACCCGATTACCCTCCTGCAGGGCACGGCAAAGTTCATCAATGAATAGCTGGACAATTCTCCCGACATCACGCTTGGTAATATTGGGCGCCATCTGTCGGGCGATGGTCTCCACCAGGTCTGCCTTAGTGATTGTCATAACATCTCCTTCCTATGAACAACTGCTACAATTATGGGAACTACAATGGCTGCAACTGCTTTTTGCGGTGCTACTCTGCACCTTCTTTTCTGTCCCTGCCACCCCGAAAACTGAAAATACCCGCTTCAAACTCTTACCTTTACAATTAGGGCAAACAACACTCTTTTCATCATCTCCATTTAATATCAATTCCTCAAATATGTGGTGACAGGATTCGCAACAGAACTCATAAATTGGCATAACTAATTATAAAAATGAGACTTCTAAATGTCAAGCAAACTTTCGTTCCAACTTTCTTTAACAGCTTTCAGACCAAATCCCCAGCAGGGTTATACATTTTATGCCAGAAAAATGAGGATTTTCTATCTGAAGGAAGATGTGTAAGTATTGATAATACAATAAGGTGTAAAATTTTTTATGCTATAACAACAGAGAACCCTGATGTCTGTTCATTTAAGCCAAACCTTCTGAGAATTGAAAAGACAAAAGTCTAATCTATATCCCGTCCGGTCAATAACGCCAGTGCCGCACCAGCAAGGTAAAATGAACCCGCAATAACTATTGGTAACCGGCCCACTGCTAGCTCCTCGGCACGCTTTAGAGCCGCGGGCAAATTCGGTGCGGTTTCACAGAAAACCCCGAGCCGGCGCAAGATGCCTTTTAAAACTCCTGGTGTCATTGCCCGTGGAGAATCCGGAGAAACAACAATCGCAGTATCAACCCAGGGTGCAATCGGCGCCAATGTTCTCTTTACCAATTTCTTACGTAACGAACCGTAAATCAATATCACCTTTTCTTTAAGGTAATCGCGCAAAACCCCGCCCAGTGCCGCACCTGATTCCGGATTATGACAGGAGTCCACAATCAATAACGGTTTCTTCCGGACAATCTGACAGCGTCCGGGAATCACGAGCCCGGCAATCGCCTTAACCGCTGGTTCAAATTTTACCCGTGGTTCCTGACGGGCAATAATACCAAGAACGGTTAGGGCGATCCGGCAGTTCTCTACCTGGTGCCTGCCCAGAACCTTCAGTTCCACTCTTCCAGCACCAAGCTCGGTGAAACAGGAAAAACTTAAACCCCCATCGCCAATCAATTCATCCCACACCCTTGTCCGCTCTTCCACCCAGACTGGAACAGCACCAGTTTTTTCTGCCTGCCGCTTCAACTCCGTTTTAGCCTCCTCGCTCTGGGGACCGATTACTACCGGTTTGCCCGCACGCATTATCCCGGCCTTTTCTCGCGCAATCCGGGTAAGGGTGCTGCCCAGCACCTGAATATGGTCATACCCGATTCTGGTAATCACCGCAACCGCCGGCTCACTTAAATTGGTTGCATCCAGTCTGCCACCCAATCCAACCTCCACAACCGCATAATCCACATCCTCCTGCGTGAATAGCCTGAACGCCATTGCGGTAAGCGTCTCAAAATAACTCAACCCCATCCTCCTGACCAGCGGTTGCCAGGATGCCATCAGCCGGGCAAAAATCCGCTTTTCTACCGGCTGACCATTCAACTGCATTCGTTCCCGAACCGAGACGAGATGTGGTGAAACAAACAAACCGGTTTTCAGTCCGCAACCTCTTAACCCCGCCTCAATCATATAACTAACCGAGCCCTTTCCCTTGGTCCCCGCAATCAAAATGACATTTCTTATCTTCTTTTCCGGGTTACCGGCAAGGTCCAGCGCCCGACGCAGGTTATCTAACTTAAACTCGTCCCTTGGTTTGGGCTGTCTTTCATAATTAACTAATGAATCAAGAAATGCCAGCGCTTCTTTATAGGTCACTCCTCCTCCTTACCCGAACGCAACTCAATTCCCCGTCGGGAACTGGCACAGAAATCAAGAAAACATCTAACCTCCTCGTGTGCCACACCATTAAGCAGCTCATTTTTTATCCATTCCAAAGCCTCGGACAACGGTAATCTTGAGTGGTAAACAGCTCGGAACAACCCTTCCAGCACCGCCACTTTCTCCGGTGCCATTCCTGACCGGTTCAAACCAACCCGATTTAAACCCCGCACCCGACACGGTCTGCCGGCTGCCAAAACAAACGGTGGTATATCCCGATTAACATAAGAGTGCGCTCCAACCATTGCCAGCGTTCCGATCCGGCAAAACTGATGCACACCGGTGCTGCCACCTATATTGGCTAAATCATCAACCTGACTGTAACCACCCAGGAGCACTCCGCTGGTGATGACACATCCGTTACCAATACGACAGTTATGCGCGATATGAACATAATTCATAATATAATTCCCATCGCCAACCACAGTCCAGGAACTCGCACCCACTGCCCGATGCACGGTAACGAACTCAAAAAAAACATTACCGGCACCAATCATTACACCGCTATTCTCACCCTGATAAGCCCGGTCCATCGGCTCCCCACCAATAACCACCCCGGTGCCAAACCGGCAACCCGCTCCCACCCTGACTTTACCGGTAAAGTGACAGAATGGTCCTACCTGACATCCCTCACCGAGAACAACATCGGAACCAATCAGAGCGCTCGGGTGAATAACTGTTTCCCTCATCAGCAGGATTTTCTGTTAGTTATTAACGCACCGCGCCGCTAACTATCGCTTCACAGACAAACTCATCACCAACCAGCACCTGTCCGGAAAACTTGTATACCCCTGCTCTGGCAGCCATAACCTTCACCACAATCCGCAGCCGTTCCCCTGGTCGCACTATGCGCCGAAACCGCACCCGCTCAATCCCGGCAAAAAGGGTTGTTTTCCCTTTCTTCTCCGGCTCCCGCAGTAACGCCAGAAGTACCCCTGCCTGAGCAATCGCCTCCACCATCAATACACCG